>DASSNH010000080.1:0-2751 GCA_035701405.1 Rhodanobacteraceae bacterium | reverse complement strand
AAATCCTGGCGGTGGAAGAAGAGCACGCCGAAGACATGAGCACGCTGCTGGAACAGCTCGGCCACAAGGGCGAGCCCGCCAAGGCGCGACCGTCAAGGGGTGCCTGAGCGGCAAGCGGATGCATGCGATGCCGGCCAGCGCGGATCAGCAAGCCGTTGACCCGCGTCCGGCGTTGTTTCGCTGCCTTGACGATGTGGCGACGGGGTCGCGCCCCGGCGTGCCTGCCGGACCGCGTTGATCCGTGAGGGGCGCACGAGCGCGGCACTGTCCGTTATGCTGCGCAGCGCATGAATACCGGAACGACTTCTGATCCATCGTGGCGCTGGCTGGCACTTTGGTGTGCATTGCTGCTGCCGCTGGCGATCCTGTTTCCGCCCATTCCGATCGACGAAACGCGTTATCTGACCGCCGCGTGGGAGATGTTCAACTCCGGTCAGTGGCTGGTGCCGACCGTCAACGGTGCGTGGTATTCCGACAAGTCGCCGCTGCTGTTCTGGCTGATCGCGGGTGGCTGGAAGATTTTCGGCGTGCACACCTGGGTCGCGCGCGTCGAGGCGTTGATCGTTGCCTCGTGCATGTTGCTGGCGCTGCGGCGGCTGGCCGCGCGCCTCGGGATGGATGCGCGCGGCGCAGGCGACGCCATGTGGATGCTCGCCGGCTGCCTCGGTTTCACGGTGTTCAGCACGGCGATCATGTTCGATCTGCTGTTGTCGCTGTGCGTACTTGGCGCGCTGCACGCACTGCTCGACCTGGATGCAGGCCGTTGGACGCGCGGCATCGTTGCGCTGGGGCTGACGATCGGGCTGGGCATCCTTGCCAAGGGTCCGGTGATGCTGCTGCACATCGTGGCGGTCGCGCTGCTGGCGCCACTGTGGAGCGATACCGCGCGGTTGCACAAGGCGCGCTGGTACTTCGCGCTGCTCGGCGGTTTCCTGATCGGCGTCGCGATCGCGCTGTGCTGGCTGCTGCCGGCGGCCTGGTACGCGGGGCCGACCTACTGGCAACCGTTGCTGGACAAGGTCACCGGCCGCATCGCCAAAAGCTTCGCGCACCGGCGGGCGTGGTGGTGGTACCTGCCGCTGGTCCCGGTGCTGTTGCTGCCTTGGCTGTTGACCCTGCGCGCGCCGGCAACGGCCTGGAAAAATTTGTGGCGCGGCCGCTTCGGCCATTTCCTGGGGTGCTGGTGGGTGGTGCCGTTCGTGGCGTTCTGTGCGATCAGCGGCAAGCAGATCCACTATCTTCTGCCGCTGCTGCCGGCGTGGGCGCTGGCCGGCGCGTGGTTGCTGCAGCAGCCCGGCGGTCGCCTTCGCCCGTTGCTGTTTGTCCTGCTTGCGCTGCTCGCCGCCGCACTCATCGCAGTGGCGCCGTGGCACGCGGCGAAATCCTTTGGGTATCCACCACAACCTGCGATAGCGGGGTTTGCATTGATCGGGTTGATCGTCGCGGCAGGCGCGTGGCGCGGCTGGGCGTGCGATGCGCGCGGCATGGCTTTGTCTGGCACCGCCCTGGTTTCGGCCGCGATGCTGGCTGGTGCGCTGGCGTTATTGCCGTCGTTGAATGTCGAACCCGAGGCTGCGTTCGTGAAACAAGCGCTGCACGAGCATGTCCCGATTGCCACGGTCGAATGGAACAACGGCTTGCTGGGTTACACCGGTCGTCTGCATCAACCGGTGCCGTGGATTCCGCGGGACCAGATTCGTGCCTGGTCTCGCGCGCATCCTGACGGCGTCCTGTTGACCTCGGAAGCCCATGACGAACTGAAGTCCGCCACACCGTTCAAGGCCTGGCCGTATTTCCTGTCCGGCAACCATCGCATCGCGGCCTGGCACGCGGCGGAGGTGCTTGACGATTCCCCGCACTGACCTTGGCCACATGCAATCACGAAGCCGACGGACTACCCTCGGGCGGTACCGTTGACGAGGGATTGCCATGTTGCGCATTCGTTTGCTGCCCGTCTTGGTTGCCGGGACGATCTTCACCAGTTCGGCGCTCGCGGCGCCACCGCCTGCCAATACCCATCCCGAATTGCACGAAATCGCCGGCGCGGTGAAGGCATCCAACCTGCACGCCACCGATGTCGCCCTGGTCGGTTTCGGCACCCGCCACACGCTTTCGACGACCTCCTCGAAAACCCGCGGCATCGGTCCGGCGCGGCGCTGGGTGGCGGGGCAGTTCGAAACGATCTCCAAGGGCTGCGATGGCTGCCTCGAAATCGTCACGCCATCGCAGGTATTCACCGGTTCCCGGATGCCCAAGGCTGGCGCCGAGGTGATGGACGTGGTGGCGATCCAGCGCGGCACCACCGATCCCGATCGCGTGATCGTGATGACCGCGCACCTCGATTCCCGCCGCAGCGACGTGATGGACGCGACCGGCGATTCGCCGGGCGCGAATGACGACGCCGCAGGCGTCGCCGCGCTGATCGAAACCGCGCGGGTGCTCTCGAAGTACAAGTTCCCGGCGACGCTGGTGTACTCGGCCGATTCCGGCGAGGAACAGGGCCTCTACGGCGGCAAGATCATCGCCCAGTACGCCGTCGATCATGGCTGGAAGGTCGAGGCCAATCTCAACAACGACATGGTCGGCAACTCGCACGGCGGCAACGGCGCGTACGATCCGCACACGATCCGCGTGTTCTCCGAAGGCACCAAGAGCAACGAAACGCTGGAGCAGGCCGCGTACCGCCGCTACCACGGCGGCGGCGTGGATTCGCCCTCGCGCAACATCGCGCGTTACATGGCGGCGCTGGCC
>DASSNH010000079.1:0-9662 GCA_035701405.1 Rhodanobacteraceae bacterium | reverse complement strand
AGCGAAAGCTGCGCACCAAGGCGCAGCTCCCGATGTGCCGCGATGACGTCGATTGCGCTGCCGCGAGGCATGCGGCAATCGCGGTCAGGACTTGACGTGCGCCTTGACGTAGTCCACCGCCTGCTGCACGGTGGTGATCTTCTCGGCTTCCTCGTCGGGGATTTCGGTTTCGAATTCCTCTTCGAGGGCCATCACCAGTTCCACCGTGTCCAGCGAGTCCGCGCCCAGATCGTCAACGAACGAAGCGTTTGGCGTGACGTCTTCTTCCTTGACCCCCAACTGATCGACCACGATCTTCTTGACGCGCTCTTCGATGCTGCTCATGTGACAGTGCCTCCCGGGACAAATGCATTCGAGGACGGGCCCTGCCCCTCCCCACTACCCCATGCGTGACCTTCTGGGCGTGACCTTCTGGATCCGCAGGGTACAAGTTCGAGTCGGACCACGACATTCGACGTGGAATTCCGCGACGGCCTTCCACGCTCCGGCCGCGGCACGAAAGACGCCATATTACCCGGTTCGGGCGGTCAATAGAACCACGCCCGATGGCCGCCCATCTTCGCGCCGACGCCCCGGAATTCACGCCCGCCGCGGATCCGGCGATGCAGCCGTGCAGGCAACGCTCGCCCGCTGCTAACCTCGCTCCCATCCACCCAGCTATCCACGGGAACCATCGGTGCACACAGTCCCGGAATCGGAAACGCCCTTGCCGTGAGCCTTGACTGGCTGCATCCGCTAAGTTGGCCCGCGATCCAGGCCGCCGTCGTCGGCACCATCGGCTTGCTGCTGCTCGCCCTGAGGCGCTATCGCACCGGCGTTTTCCTGGCAGTGCTGGCAGCAGCGTGGATCTGGCTGTGCGCCACCCCCTCGTTCGCAACCTGGCTGCACCAGGGCCTGCAAGACGGGTATCCGCCGCGGGCCGCGGCGGCCTATCCGGAAGCGCAGGCGATCGTCGTGCTTGGCGGCTCCGACTTGTTGCGATCGTCCCGACCCGGACGGGCGAACGACGGGTCCGTGTCGCCAAGCCGGGTCGGCTTCGGGCTCGCGTTGTACCAGGCGGAGCGCGCGCCCATCGTGCTTCTCTCGGGCGGGGGTGGCGCAGCGATCAAGATGGCCCGGACGCTCAGCCGCGAAGGCGTGCCGGCAGGCGCGCTGCAAACCGAAACGCGCAGCGGCAACACCCACGAGAACGCGCTGTACTCCGCGGCGATCCTGCAACGCGAGCACAAGCAGCGCATCCTGCTGGTGACCTCGGCGATGGACATGCCGCGCGCCTCCGCCAGCTTCGAACGCCAAGGCCTCACGGTGATTCCGGCACCGGTGCCCTACGATCCGGATTGGCTGGGCGTAACGCAGCACGACTGGTGGCCGCGGCATCGCGCGCTGTATCTCACCAGCCGCTGCCTGCACGAGATCGTGGGGTTGTGGGCCTACAAGCTGCTCGGCTGGGCGTGAATCCGGCTCTCTTGAAAAGTCAGGCCATGAATGGCCGTTCTGGACTTCAAGACGTGCAGACAGTCCCGCTCGCTGGCTGATCGGTCGAAGCCGCGATCAGGGGCGATCGCAAAAGCTAAGCCATGTACATGCCGCCGTTGACGTGCAAGGTCTCGCCGGTAATGTAATTCGCGGCAGGCGACGCCAGGAAGGCCACCGCGTGCGCAATGTCGGTGGCTGCACCGAGGCGGCCGAGCGCGATGGAGGCCTCGAGCGCCTTGCGCTGGTCTTCGCCGAGCGCGCGGGTCATGTCCGTGTCGATGAATCCCGGCGCGACCACGTTGACGGTGATGCCGCGCGATCCGACTTCGCGTGCCAGTGATTTGGAGAACGCGATGATCCCCGCCTTGGCGGCGGCGTAGTTGGTCTGCCCCGGATTGCCGGTGACGCCGACCACCGAGGCGATGTTGATGATGCGCCCCTTGCGGGCCTTCATCATCGTGCGCATCACCGCCTTCGAGGTGCGATAGACCGAGGTGAGATTGGTGTCGAGGATGGCCTGCCAGTCCTCGTCCTTCATGCGCATCAGCAACTGGTCGCGCGTGATGCCGGCATTGTTCACCAGGATCGAGAGGCCGCCGTGGTCCTTGACGATGGCATCGATCAAGGCTTCCACCGCCTTGCCGTCGGTCACGTCGAGCACGCGCCCTTCGCCACCCGACCCCGAGAGCCGCTGCGTGACCGCCTGCGCGCCTGATTCGGACGTCGCGGTGCCGATCACCTTAGCGCCCCCTGCGGCCAGCTCGTCCGCGATCGCGGCACCGATGCCGCGCGAGGCGCCCGTCACCAGCGCGACTTCGCCTTCCAGCAATCCGCTCATGGCTTCAACTCCGCAAGCGCCGCGCGCAGCTCGGTGGGCGTGCCGAGCGACCGGGCGTCGAGTGATTTGTCGATGCGCCTGCACAACCCCGAAAGCACCTTGCCAGGCCCGCATTCGAGGATGTGCGTCACGCCGCTGCGGACCAGCGACTGCACGATGTCGGTCCACAACACCGGCATGTACAACTGGCGCTCCAGCGCCGCGCGGATGAACTCGATGCCGACGTGGCCCTTGGCGTCGGCGTTCTGCAGGACGGGGATGATTGGCACCTGCCAGGGGAGTTCGGCCATTTTCGCCGCGAGCTGGTGCGCGGCATCGCGCATCAACGGCGTGTGCGAAGGCACCGACACGGCGAGCTTGATGACCTTGCGCACGCCGCGCTCGGCCAGCCGCTGGGTGGCGCGTTCAACGGCGCCCGCATGCCCCGCGATCACCAACTGCCCCGGGCTGTTGAAATTCGCCGGGGTGACGATTTCCGCACCGGAAACTTCCCGGCACACTTCCAGGATCAGTTCGTCGTCGGCGCCCAGCACCGCTGCCATGGAACCCGTGCCGGCGGGAACCGCCGCCTGCATCAGCCGGCCCCGCTCGGCGACCAGCGCCGCCGCTTCGCGCAATTGCAACGCGTTCGCGCACACCAGCGCCGAGTATTCGCCGAGGCTGTGGCCGGCCATCTGGCTGGGTACCGGACCGCCCTGGGCCAACCACACCCGCCAGGTGGCGACGCTCGCCGCCAGCAGCGCGGGCTGGGTGTTTTCGGTCCTGCCGAGTTCGTCTTCCGGACCGTTCTGCGACAACGCCCAAAGGTCGATGCCCGCGCCCTCGGATGCCTCGTCGAAGGTCGCGCGAACTTCCGGGAACTCGGCAGCGAGCTCGGCCAGCATGCCGACCGACTGCGAACCCTGGCCGGGGAAGACGAAGGCCAGAGCGGGGAGCGGGGAGGACGGAGCAGGGTTGGAAACCGACGTGTTCATTGCGTGGTAGCTCTGACTTTCAAAAGAAGCTGGTACCGGATGAGCCGCGAAGCGCCGCGGGTCGCTCTCCCTGTTCCCTGTTCCCTGTCCTTTCAATACCTCACCATCGCCGAGGCCCAGGTGAAGCCGCCGCCGAAGGCTTCCAGCAACACATTCTGTCCGCGCCTGATCTTGCCCGAGCGCACGGCAGCGTCCAGCGCCAGCGGCACCGATCCGGACGATGTGTTGGCGTGCTTGTCGACGGTGACGATCACCTGCTCCATCGACATGTCGAGGCGCTTGGCGGTGGCTTCGATGATCCTGAGGTTGGCCTGGTGCGGGATCAGCCAGTCGATCTGGTCGGCGTGCATGTTCGCCGCCTGCAGGGTTTCGTCCACCAGCGCATCGAGGGTCTTCACCGCGATCTTGAAGACCTCGCGGCCGCTCATGGTGATCCTGACGCCGTGGTTCTTCTCGTCCTTGAAACCGGCGGATACGCCCACCGGGTTGTACAGGAGGTGCTTGTAGCCGCCGTCGGCGTGCAGGCAGGTGGCGATCACGCCCGGCTCCTCGGAAGCTTCCAGCACCACCGCACCGGCGCCATCGCCGAACAGCACGCAGGTCTCGCGCTCGCTCCAGTCGATCATGCGGCTCAGCGTTTCCGCGCCCATCACCAGCGCGCGCTTCACCTGTCCCGTGCGAATGAAATTGTTGGCGACCCCGAGCGCGTACATGAAGCCGGAGCACGCGGCGTTCACGTCGAACGCCATGCAGCCGTTCGCGCCGAGCCGGTTCTGGATCAGGCATGCGGTCGCCGGGAAGATGATGTCCGGGGTGGTGGTGCCGAGCACCACCATGTCGAGGTCCGATGCCTTGACGCCGGCGTCGGCCAGCGCCTGTTGCGCCGCACGCAAGGCCAGGTCGCCCGTGGTCTCGCCGTCGGCGGCGATGCGGCGTTCGCGGATGCCGGTGCGGGTGCGGATCCACTCGTCGCTGGTGTCGACGATCTTCGCGAGATCGTCATTGGTGACCACGCGCTCGGGCAAGGCGCTGCCGGTCGCGAGGATGCGGGCGTAGGTCAAGGTACGGCTCCCCATTCAAAAATTGCGCGCGCAAAAAAACGCGGCGGCGCCTGATCGCGCCGCGCGCCCTTTTGCAGCCACGTGCACAAGGACCTCAGTCCTCGTCGACGATCGCCTGCTTGTCCTCGATCACCTTGCGGCCACGGTAGTAGCCGTCCTTGGTGATGTGGTGGCGACGATGGATCTCGCCCGACGTGGGGTCGGTCGCGAGCTGCACCTTGTCCAGTGCGTCGTGCGAACGGCGCATGCCGCGACGGGACGGTGATTTGCGGCTCTTGGCAACGGCCATGATGGCTCTCCTGAATGCTTCGACTTCAACGGTGTTTCTGTTCGCGGGTCTTCAGCATGTCGCGCAATTCCGCGAACGGGTGCGTGACAGGCTCTTCCGGCGCCGCGTCCTGCCGGCCTTCCGCGGCGGCACTCCATTGGCCCTGCAATGCTTCGCCGCCGGGCTTGACGGGCACCAGCGGCAACGCCAGCAACAATTCATCCTCGATGACCCGCCGCGGCGACAACGCGCCGCCTTCCAGCAACAACGGATCGCAATCGGCGGGCAACGCCGCGGCTTCGGCCTCGTCCGCCAGCAGTCCCAGCCGTGCATCCACCGCGGCCGGCCATTCGAACGTCTCGAGCGTACGCTGGCATTCCAGCATCAGGCCCGCCCGCAGCCGCACGTGCAATTGCGGACCGCCCAGTTTGCCCTGCTCGAAGTCCAACCGGTAGTCGATGTCGCCGCGATCGTCCGCCAGCGCCTCCACCAGTCGCGGCAATTCCGCAACCGGCAAGGTACCCTCGAAAGACCGCCGCCCGGCCACCATGCGTTCGGCGTCCACACTCGCTGGCAGGGACGCGGACATAAGCGCGGAATGCTAGATTCCGCAGTGCACAAAGTCAACCACGAGCGCGGCGAAACGGGAACCGTGGAACGGAATGTTTCGGGTTGCTCGAGCGCGGTGAGCGGCCGTTTTCCCGATTGTCCTTCGGCATCACGGCGAGCGGCTCCCCTGCCATCCATTTGGCCCGTATCATGCTTGCAGCTATTCCATCCACGACGCCCCCCGCGCACTTGATTCCCTTGCCCACCACGCTGCTCGCCATCGTCCTGCCCGCGGGGGCGGCGTTGCTCGCTTGCGCGGCGATCATTTACGTGCTGCTTCGCCAGGTACGCCACCAGCGCGCCTTGCGCACCCTGTACCTGGAGGCGGACGGTCTCGAGCACGATCTCAAGGAATGCCGCTCGCGACTCGCGCGGGCACATGCCTCGATGTCGATGGGGCCGAACCAGCCGGCGGCCGGCGAGGCCGAGGCCCGGGTCGCGGTCGATGCCGCGCTTCGCGAACTGCTGGCGCACCGCCTGTGGCTGCGCGACGAGGCCGACGGCGCCAACCAGCGCGAGCTGGACGCCGCGGTCAGCGCGATCGGCAAGGCGCGCGGAGCGTTGGGGCGCCAGCTTCGCGAGCTGGATTCCGCGCAGCGCGCCCTGGAAACCGCGGTGCGCGAGAAGATCGAGGATCTTTCCCAGCAATGAGTGCCCCGCGGATCGTGCTGGCATCGACTTCGCGCTATCGGGCCGAGCTGTTGCGACGGCTGATGGACGATTTCGAGCAGTCGGCACCGGAGGTCGATGAACAGGCGTTGCCCGGGGAGACCCCGGCCACGCGGGCAGGCCGGCTGGCGGCAGCCAAGGCTTCCGCGGTCGCGGCCGGAGCTGGCGAAGCACTGGTGATCGGTTCGGACCAGGTCGCCGCGCTCGAAGGGCGCGTCCTCCACAAGCCCGGGACGATCGAAAATGCACGCGAACAACTGCGCGCAAGTAGCGGAAATGTCGTGGATTTTTTCACGGGCCTGTGCGTGATCGCCAGCAGGAGCGGGCAAGCCTGGAAGGCGCTCGACCATACCCGGGTCGCCTTCCGCGACCTCGAGGACGCCGAGATCGACCGCTATCTCGCCCGCGAACGACCGCTCGATTGCGCCGGCAGCTTCAAATCGGAAGGCGCGGGGATCGCCCTGTTCGAACGCATCGAAAGCGAGGACCCGACAGCGCTGGTCGGTTTGCCGCTGATCGCCCTGTCGCGCCTGCTGCGGCAGGCCGGAGCCGCCGTTCCATGAAGCGCCAGGGTTCGCATTTTGGCGACATTCGGCATCGTACACTGCGCAAGCACCCGAGGCTTTCGGCACATGGACCAGAACGTCGCTGCGGCAATTGAAGCCATCCCCGCACCCGCGGACGGTTTGCCGCGCCAGCGCCTAGACGCCGCGCTGGCGCAGGTCAACGACGTGCTGGTCGGCAAGAACCGGCAGGTCCGGATGGCGTTCGCATGCCTGCTGGCCGGCGGGCACCTGCTGCTGGAAGACGTACCCGGCGTCGGCAAGACCACGCTTGCGCACGCGCTGGCGGCGACCCTCGGGCTCAGCTTCCGGCGGATCCAGTTCACTTCCGACCTTCTGCCCAGCGACATCGTCGGGGTCAGCGTGTTCGATCGCGACAGCGGCGAGTTCCGGTTCCAGCGCGGGCCGATCTTCGCGCAGCTCCTGCTGGCCGACGAGATCAACCGCGCGACGCCGAAGACCCAGAGCGCGCTGCTGGAGTCGATGGCCGAAGGCCAGGTGACCGTGGACGGCGCGAGCCGTGCCTTGCAGCAGCCATTCTTCGTGATCGCCACCCAGAATCCGCTGGACATGGCGGGCACCTATCCCCTGCCCGACTCGCAGCTCGACCGTTTCATGCTCCGGATCGCGCTGGACTATCCCGACGCCGAAGCCGAACGCCGGCTGCTGACCGGCGAGGACCGCTCGCGAATGGTCGGGCGCCTCGCGCCGCGGCTGGCCGAAGGCGACATCCATGGCCTGCGCCTGCAGGCGCGTGCGGCGACGGCGAGTCCTGCCCTGCTCGACTACGTGCAGGCCCTGCTCGCCGCCAGCCGCAGGCACCACGACATCCGCACCGGACTGTCGCCTCGCGCGGGGCTCGCGCTGCTGGCCTGCGCCCGCGCCTGGGCGTTGCTCGGTGATCGTGACTTCGTGCTGCCGGAAGACGTGCAGGCGGTGTTCGTGGGCGTCGCCGGCCACCGCCTGATACCGGAGCGGAACGCCTCGCGCGACGCGCTGGCCCAGGCGCTGCTGGAATCCGTGCCGGTCGAGTAGCGACATGGATGCCGTCGCCCGCCGCCGAGCGCCCGGCATCGCCGCCCGGGTACGCCGGTGGTCGCGCAGCCTGATGCGCGGGCGCAAGCCCGAACCGCTGCCGGTGCGACTCGACAGCCACCGGATCTATATCGTCCCCACGCGCGCCGGCTTCGGCTTCGCGATCCTGCTGGTCACGATGCTGGTCGGCGCGCTGAACTACCAGAACAACGCGGCGCTGCTCCTGACCTGCATGCTGGGGGCGGCGCTCGCGAGCAGCATGCTGCTCACCTGGAGGGAACTGCACGACCTCAACCTGCGGTCGCTGCACGCGGACCACGGCTTCTGCGACGCCCGGCTGCCGTTGCACCTCGCCTTCGCCGACGACCGCCACGCCCGCCACGGATTGCGAATCTCCATCGACAAGCTGGAGCAGCCCTGCCCCCTGGAACCCGGCAACAGCGTCGCCACGGTGACCATGCCGACGGAGCACCGCGGCTGGATGCCGTTGCCGCGCCTGCAGGTGTCGAGCACCCTGCCGTTCGGCCTGTTTCGCGCGTGGAGCTGGATCACCCCGGCGCAACGCGTGCTGGTGTATCCGCGGATCCTGCGCGACGTGCGCCCGCCGGTGCGCCACGACGATCCGAAGGAACGCATCACCGGCGGCGACGAGTTCGCGAGTCTCCGCGATTACCGTGCCGGCGATCCGATCCGCCACGTCGCCTGGAAAGCCAGCGCTCGCCACGAGCACCTGCTGGTGCGCGAGTTCGACCGCGCGGCGCCGGGCCAACCGGTGCGCCTGGACTGGAACGCATTGTCGGGCCTCGACCGCGAAACGCGGATCTCGCGGCTCACCGGCTGGGTTTGCGACGCCTACGCCGCGGCGCATCCGTGGATCCTGGTCCTCGAAGACCGCGGCACGATGGGGCCGGCGGCCGACGCCGCGCACTATCACCGCTGCCTGACGGCACTCGCGGAGCTGCCGTGAAGCGCCGCACCGCGCCGCCGCCCGGAACGCGCGTGGTCGCCTCCGCGCTCGACCCGCTCCCGTTCAACCTGCTGTGCATCACCTTGCTGTGCGTGGTCATCGCGCATGCGCCCCACATGCCGATCTGGTACACCGCGGCACTGGCGGCGATCCTCGCGGCGCGCTGGTGGCAACGCCGCAGGCAGCGCCGGCGCGTCGGCGCGTGGCTCAGGATCGTGATGCTGGTGGCGATCCCGGCGGTGGTGATCGCGGTGTACGGCTCGCCGCTCGGCCAGCAGCCGGGCGCCGCCATCGTTTGCGGGCTGCTGGTGTTGAAGGTGCTGGAAAGCGAATCCAAACGCGACGCACGGATGGCGGTCGGTTTCGCCTGCTTCATCCTGATGAGCGCGTTGCTGTTCGACCAGGCACTGGGCTTCACCATCGTGGTCGGACTGATGCTCCTGCCGGCACTCGCGACCTTGCGCGCGCTCGAACCCGGCCTGCCGCATGGCGCCTGGCTGCGCGCGTTCCGGCCCGGAACCGTGATGCTGGCCGCCAGCCTGCCGGCGGCGCTGCTCGGATTCCTGTTGATCCCGCGCCTGGCAACGCCGCTGTGGGGCTCGCCCGGGAACGGCGCGGGGACCACCGGCATCTCCGATCAGATGGCGCCCGGCGACCTGCAGCACCTCCTGACCGACGACGCGCCCGCAATGCGCATCGGCTTCGACGGCGCGCCGCCACCGGAGGACCAGCGCTATTTCCGCGGCGTGGTGCTGTGGGATTTCGATGGACGCGCCTGGACCCCGGGCGTGATGGCCATGCGGCCTTGGCCACCTTCGCCCGTCCGCACCCTCGGGCCCGCGACGCACTACACCGTCACCCTGCTCCCGAGCCACCAGCACTGGCTGTTCGCACTGGACGTGCCGATCGAAGCCCCGGAGGGCGCGAACATGGGCCCGGACCACACGCTGTGGTCGGTGCAGCCCGTCGACCACGCGATGCGCTACTGGATCGCCTCGGCACCCGGGTACCGGCTTGCCGTCGAAGGGCTTGCCCCGCAGGTGCGCGCCGCAGCCCTCGCCCTGCCGGACGGATTCGACCCTCGCGCGCGTGCGCTGGCGGCGAGCTGGCGCGCGCACGCCGGCGGCAACGACGCGGCGCTCGTGCGCGACGCCCTGGAGCTGTTCCACGACGGCGGATTCGTCTATGACCTCGATGCACCG
>DASSNH010000078.1:0-15272 GCA_035701405.1 Rhodanobacteraceae bacterium | reverse complement strand
ACGACGGGATCGTTGCGCATGCTGATCATCGGGATCGAAGGCACCGAACTGACGAACGGCGATCGCGTGCGGCTGGCTGCGCCGGAGGTCAGCGGCGCGATCCTGTTCACCCGCAATTACCGGGACCACGACCAGCTCGCCGGGTTGGTCGCTTCGATCCGTGCCGCGCGCGGCGATCCCTTCCTGTTGAGCGTCGACCACGAAGGCGGTCCGGTGCAACGATTCAGGCCCGGTTTCACGCGCCTCCCACCGCTGGCGCGGATCGGCGAGTTGTTCCACCAGGATCGCGACGCCGCGATCGCGATGGCCGAAATGCATGCGATCGTGATGGCGACGGAGGTGCGTGCCTGCGACATCGACCTCTCGTTTGCACCGGTCGTGGATCTCGCACGCGGCAACCGGGTGATCGCGGATCGTGCCTTCGACCCTGACCCGGCGGTGGTCGGCGAACTCGCGGCCGCGTACGTGCGCGGCATGCGGCTCGCCGGGATGGCGGCCACCGTGAAGCATTATCCCGGCCACGGATCGATCCCCGAGGACACGCATCTCGAAGCCGCGATCGACCCACGTCCCCTGGCGGAGATCCGCGAGACCGATTTGGTGCCGTTCGTCGACGGCTTCGCGGCGGGTGCGGAAGCGGTGATGGTCGCGCACGTGACCTACCCAGCGGTGGATGCGCGCGCCGCAGGCTACTCCCGAAAATGGATCGAGGAAGTATTGCGCGGCGACCTCGGATTCCGCGGCGTGGTGTTCAGCGACGACGTCGGGATGGCCGCGGCGGAAGCCGCAGGCGGCATCGGCGCACGGGTCACCGCGCACCTCGATGCCGGTTGCGACCTGGTGTTGGTGTGTGCGCCGGCGATGGTCGACGATGCGATCGAATCGGTACGTGGCCGTACGCCTTGTTTGGCCGAAAACGTCGCCGCCTTGTGCGGTTCGGTCGCGGCGGGTTGGGGTGCATTGCAGGCCGACCCCCAGCACGCGCGTTACGTCGCGGCGCTCGATGATCTCGCCGCCCATTCGGAGCCTCGCGCGTGAGCGCGCCGGCGTACCCGCTCGGCGCGGTGCTGCCGCGGGCCGAGCAGCTGCATCGCCGGGATGCGTTGGAGGCGGCGATAGCGCGGATGGGCGCGGGCATCACGGCCGAGCTCGACGGCGAGCGGGCGGTGTTCCTCACCGTGATGAATGGTGGCCTGTTCTTCGCGGCGCCGCTCGCGCTCGCGATCGAATGCGATCTCGAGTTCGATTACGTGCACGCGACTCGTTACGGCGAAGCCACCGTCGGAGGCGGGGTCGAATGGCTGCACCGGCCGCGCGTGGCGCTCGCAGGGCGCACGGTCATCCTGGTCGACGACATCCTCGACGAGGGCTTGACGCTCGCAGCACTGCGCGCGCATTGCCTTGCCGCGGGCGCCAGGCGCGTGCTCATCGCGGTGTTGTGCGTCAAACGCCACGATCGCCGGGTACCGGATCTCGTCGCGGATTTTGCAGGGGTGGAAGTGCCCGATCGCTACGTGTTCGGCTACGGACTCGATTACCACGGGCAGGGGCGCAACCTGCCGGACATCTACGCCCTCGAGGAAGCGGGGGTGGCGGATGGGTAGCGGGAATGCCAGCACGGACACGCCGGTTTTGCGACGTCCGCAAGCGGTGCATCAGCGCGCGCCCACGACCCGTTCCCCATCGCCGTACTCCCGATGAATACGCCATCGCATCCCCCGCTTCCCGATCTCGCCATCATCGGCGGCACCGGCGTATACGCCTTTCCCGGACTCGGACATCCGGTGCGCCACGAGGTCGCGACCCGCTGGGGCGCCCCCTCTTCGGCGATCGCCGCCGGCGAGGTGGAAGGGCGGACGGTCGCATTCCTGGCGAGGCACGGCGAGACCCACGCCATCGCGCCGCACCGGATCAACTACCGCGCGAATATTGCCGCCTTGCACGAGCTGGGGTGCCGGCAGGTCGTCGGCATTAACGCCGTCGGCGGCATCCGCGACGACATGGCCCCAAGGGTGCTTGCGATCCCGGACCAGTTGATCGACTACACCTGCGGCAGGGCTGCCAGTTTCTCCGACGCGGATGGCGAGGCGGTGTTGCACGTCGAGTTCGGCGATCCCTACTCGCGGTCCCTGCGGCGCGCGCTTTTGTCCGCTGCAGCGGCCGCCGGGATCGAAGTGGTGGATGGCGGTTGCTACGGGGCGACCCAGGGGCCGCGCCTGGAAACCCGCGCCGAGATCGAGCGGATGCGCCGCGACGGTTGCGACCTCGTCGGAATGACCGGAATGCCGGAGGCCGCTCTGGCACGTGAGCTCGGCATGGAATACGCCTGCTTGGCGGTGGTCGCGAACTGGGCCGCCGGTTGCGGTCCCCAGCCCGACGTGCCGATCGAGCTCGCCGAGATCCATGCACATCTCGCGGCAGCGTCCGGGCGGGTTCCGGCGATCGTGCGCGCGCTGCTCGCGGACTGACCTGCATTCGCGGCCAGGTTTGGCCGGCAAGGTGGGCAAGCCTCCGCCAGGTGATCGCGGCGGGCGGCGGGCGAAGCCGGCTCGAGCCCGGCCCTGCATGCCGCAGCCGGCCACCGAGGGCTGCGTCACAGTCGACGGCGATCGGGGTGCTTGCACACGGCATGGGTCCGATTGATACTCACGCCACGGCGGGAGAGCGCCGTGATATGGACCGTTGCGAAAGGGGTTTTCGAAATGGCAGTGGGTACCGTGAAGTGGTTCAACGACGCCAAGGGTTTCGGGTTCATCACGCCTGATGGCGGTGGGGCGGACGTGTTCGTGCATTTTTCGGCGATTCGTGCGCAGGGATTCCGCAGCCTCAAGGAAGGCCAGCGCGTCCAGTTCGAGGTCGTGCAGGGCCCCAAGGGCATGCAGGCTGCCGAGGTGACCGCCGAAGGCGCCACGGCTCCGGCGGCCCCCGCCTGAGCCGGGAAAACGTCGGACATCCCGCGGCGCCGCTATGCCGCGAACTGCAGCCGCGCCAGTTCCGCGTACAGCCCGCCCTCGCGGAGCAGCGTCTCGTGGTTGCCGTCGGCCACGATGCGCCCGGCATCCATCACGACGATGCGGTCGGCGCGCAATACCGTCGCCAGGCGGTGGGCGATCACCAGCGTGGTGCGGCCGCGTCCGGCGCGCTCGAGCGCAGCCTGGATCGCGGCTTCCGATTGTGCATCCAGGCTCGAAGTGGCCTCGTCCAGCAGCAGCACCGGCGCATCCTTGAGGATCGCCCGCGCGATCGCGATCCGCTGGCGCTGCCCGCCCGACAGCCGGACTCCGCGTTCGCCCAGTTGCGTGTCGAATCCCTCGGGCTGCCCGTCGAGGAATTCGAAGGCCTCGGCGGCGCGCGCCGCCGCATGCACGGAGGCATCGTCGGCATCGGCGCGCCCGAAGCGGATGTTGTCGGCGGCGCTGGCGCCGAATATCACGGTTTCCTGTGGCACCAGCGCCAGGGCTCCGCGCAGTGCATCCAGTTCCAGCGAGCGCAGGTCCACGCCATCCAGGGTGATGCGTCCGCGTTGCGGGTCGTGGAAACGCAGCAGCAGGTTGAACACCGTGCTCTTGCCGGCGCCCGACGGGCCGACCAGCGCGACCGTTTCCCCGCGCCGGATCCGCAGGCTGAAATCGTGCAGCGCCAAGGTGTCTGGCCGGCTCGGATAGTGGAATTCCACGTGTTCGAACGCGATCTCGCCCCGGGCGGGCTTGGGTAGCGGCGTGGGCTGTGCCGGATCGGCGATCGACGGGTGCTCGGCCAACAGCTCGCTGATCCGTCCCATCGAGCCGGCCGCGCGCAGCACGTCGCCCCACACGCCGCCGAGCGCGCCGACGGAACCTGCTGCCATCACCGCGTACAGCACGAACTGGCTGAGCAGGCCTGCGTCCATGCTGCCCGCGAGCACGTCGCGCGCGCCGGCCCACAGTACCAGGGTGATCGCACCGAAGATCAGCACGATCACGCCGCCGGTCAGGACCGCGCGTGCGGCGATGCGCTGCTGCGCCGCGTGCAGCGCGCGCTGGACGGCATCCGCGTAGCGTGAACTTTCGATGCGCTCACGTGCATAGGCCTTCACCGCGTACACCGAATTCAAGGTCTCGTTGGCGATCGCGCTGGTGTCGGCGATGCGATCCTGGTTGGTCCGCGACAATTTCGCCAGCCTGCGCCCGTACAGCGCGATCGGCACGATCACCACCGGGATCACGAGGCCGGTCAGGCCCGCGAGCCGGGGGCTGGTCCAGACCATCAGCGCGGCTGCCCCGATCACGGTTACGGCGCTACGCAGTGCGATCGAGATGCTGGATCCGATCAGCGTCTGCACGACCTCGGTGTCGGTGCCGAGCCGCGAGATCAGCTCGCCGACCCGGTTCTTTTCGTAGAACGCGACGTCGAGGCGGATGATCCGCGAATACAGCAGGTCGCGAAGCGCGGCGATCGCGCGCTCGCCGAGCAGGCTGATGCAGAAATAACGCGCCGCGGTCGCGATGGCCAGCACCAGCGCGACCACGAACAGCACCAGAAAGGTCTCGTTGACCAGCGCCGAATCGTGGCTGGCGAAACCGCGGTCGATCATGTGGCGCACGGCGACCGGCAGCGACAGGGTGGCCGCGGAGGACAGTGCCAGGAAGAACAGCCAGCCGAAGGCCAGGGCACGGTGCCGGCGCATGAAGGGCCAAAGCGCGCCCAGCGCGGCGAGCTGGCGGATGGGGCGCCGGCGGTCGGCGGTGTCGGTCATCGGCGGGAGATGGGGGCGTGGCATCGCGGTTCAATCCGGCGGCCGAATCGGCGGCCCGCTACGTGCGGCGGAAGCGGCTGTGCCGATTCCGTCCTACGGATCACGGATCACCAGCAGGCGGCGTTCGCTCATGTCGTCGATCGCGTAGCGGATGCCTTCACGCCCGAACCCGGAAAGCTTGACGCCGCCGTACGGCATGTTGTCAACCCGGAAACTCGGGATGTCGCCCACGATCACGCCACCTTCGACCAGCGCGTCCCATGCGCGCATCGCGTGGCCGAGGTTGTCTGTGAACAGGCCCGCCTGCAGGCCGTACTCGGAATCGTTGACCACGCCGAGCGCGGCATCGAAATCGTCGAACGGCTGGAGCAGCGCGACCGGCCCGAACGCCTCCATGCGGTTGATCGACGCGGCGCTCGGGACGTTTTCCAGCACCGTCGCATCCAGCATGTTGCCGTTGCGCTCGCCGCCGCACAGGACTGCCGCGCCGGCCTTCTTCGCTTCGGCGATCCAGTCCTCCATCCGCTTCGCGGCAGCCTCGTCGATCATCGGTCCGAGGAAGGTTTCGGGATCCTTGGGATCGCCGGTCTTCAATTCCGTCGCGGCGGCGACGAAGCGCTTCTTCACATCCTCGTACAACGACGCGTGCACGAGGATCCTTTGCACCCCGATGCAGCTTTGCCCTGATTGGTAGAAACTGCCGGAGATCAGCCGCGAGACCACGAAATCCAGCCGTGGCTTCTGATCGGCATCGACGATGCAAGCGGCATTCCCGCCGAGTTCCAGCACCACCTTCTTCTTGCCGGCGCGTGCCTTCAGTTCCCAGCCGATCTGGCCGCCGGTGAACGAGAGGAGTTTCAGCCGCTCGTCCTCGATGAACGGATCGGCATCCTCGATGCGACACGGCAGGATCGAAAACGCGCCCGCCGGGAGATCGGTTTCGGCCAGCACCTCGCCGATGATCAGCGCGCCGATCGGCGTGCGCTCGGAGGGCTTCAGGACGAACGGACAGCCCGCGGCGATCGCGGGCGCGACCTTGTGCGCGACCAGGTTCAGCGGGAAATTGAACGGCGTGATGAACGAACACGGGCCCAGCGGCACGCGCTTGACGAAGCCGCGGTAGCCCCTGGTGCGTTCGGAAATTTCCAGGTTGACGATTTCGCCCTCGATGCGGGTGGACTCGTCGGCGGCGATCCGGAAGGTGTCGATCAGGCGCTCGGCTTCGCCCTGCGAATCCCTGATCGGCTTGCCCGCCTCGACACAGAGCGCGTAGGCGAGTTCGTCCTTGCGCTCGCGCATGCGGGTGACGCAGTGCTCGAGCACCTCGCGTCGTTGGTAGGGCTTCATTGCGGCCATCGGTGCGGCGGCTGTGGCAGCGGCGGTGATTGCCGCATCGATGGCCTGGGCGTCGGCCACGGCCACGCGTGTCGCGACTTCGCCCGAGTATTTGTCCAGGACCTCGAGATCGGCATTGGCCTGCACCGGCTCGTTCGCGAGGTAATACGGATAGTGCGACTTCAGTCTGGGCGTCTCGGACATGGCGGGCGACCTGGATGAAAAGGGAAACTTACGTCGCGTCCCGTCAAGCGGGCGTGTCGGGTGGCGTTTCCACCCTGAGCGGCAGTTCTCCGTCGGCGAGGCGGGCGCGAAGTGCGGCGCCCGCGCGTGTGTCGCGCACGGAACGCAGCACCGTGCCGGATTCGTCGAACAGGATGGCATAGCCCCGCTTCAGGACATCCAGGGGGCTGACCGCTTTGAGTGCCCGCGCGAGTTCCACCAGCCGCTGCCGGCGTCGTTCGGCCGCATGCTGCCACGCCGCCGCGAGGCGCCGCGAAAGCTCGGAGCCGCGCCGATCGAGTTGCTCGAGGCGCGCGGCCGGATGCCGGGAGAACAGCCGGTCGTATGCCTTGCCCACGCGCATGGCTGCGCGTTCGCGGCCGAGCGCTTCGCAGCGAAGCATCCGCTCGCGCAGCGCCAGCATCCGCTCGCGTCCCAGCGCGAGGCGCCGCCCCGGATGTTGCGCATTCAAGCGCGTGCAGCCGTGGTCGAGCCGCTGCATCGCCGCCTGGAGATGGCGGCTCCACGCGTGGCGGGAACGCGCCTCGAGATGCGCCAGCGTCTTGGCGAGCGCGTCGCCATCCGGGAGGATCAGCTCCGCCGCCGCAGATGGCGTCGGTGCGCGCATGTCCGCCACGAAGTCGCAGATGGAGAAATCGATCTCGTGGCCCACCGCCGAGACCACCGGCACGGGGCTCGCGGCGAGCGCACGCGCCACGCCTTCGTCGTTGAAGGCTGCGAGGTCCTCGAGCGACCCGCCGCCGCGGGTCACCAGCAGCACGTCGTAGCGCCCGGCGCTCCCCGCCTTGCGCAACATCGCCGCGACTTGCGCCGGGGCTTCGGTCCCCTGCACCAGCACCGGCAGCACCTCGACTTCCGTCAACACGAATCGGCGCCGCGCCACGGACAGCACGTCGCGCACCGCCGCGCCACTCGCGGAGGTGATGACCCCGAGGCGGCGCGGGAATGCCGGTAGCGGCCGTTTGCGCTCCGGATCGAACAGCCCTTCGGCCTGCAGCTTGGCCTTCAGCAATTCGAACGCGCGGCGCAGCGCACCTTCGCCCGCGTCTTCCATGTCCTCCACGATCAACTGGAAACTGCCGCGCGGCTCGTAGAGGCTCACCCGGGCGCGTGCCAGTACCCGCGTGCCGTTGCCGGCCCGGAACCGGAGCCGCGCGTTTTCGCGCGCGAACATCGCGCAGCGCACCTCGGCTGCGGCATCCTTCAGCGAGAAATACCAGTGCCCCGATCCGGCGCGAACGAAGTTGCAGATCTCGCCCTCGATCCAGACCATCGGCAGCGCGCCCTCGATCAGCTCGCGTACCAGCCGGTTAAGGGCAGACGGCGTCAGCACGTGCCGTCCGGGTGAATCAGCGGAGGGAGATTTTGCGGCCATTTGCGTACTATAGGTCCATCGCCACGTGGGCTCGGGCATGCCGGGAGCGAATCCATGCGGTTTGCAGTGATTGCAGCCGGTACTGCCTTCGCGACCGTGCTGCTCGCAGGCTGTGCTTCATCACCCGGGACGAAACAACCTCCCAGCATGCGTTGGATTGCGCCGCCAGCAGCCGGTGCGGATCACCTGCCCAGCATCGACATCACGTACAAGAACCAACACCCGCCGCACTATCCGATGTCCGCGGTGGTCGCGCATCATCAAGGGAGGGTTGTGCTCGCGGTGTTCGTCGATGCGCAGAGCAGGGTCAGCAAGGTGGAAGTGGAGAGATCGAGCGGCTATCCGGAACTGGATGCCGCTGCCGCCGCTGCCGCGCAGGATTGGCGATTCGCGGCGGGCGTGAAGGACGGAGAGCCTTACGCCAGCGTCGTCCTGGTACCGGTTACTTTTTCAATGTAGGCGTGGCGTGCCGCCTGGCGCGGCGACGCCATTGCAGCCGCGCCCACCGGACCGCCAGGCTGATGCCGATCCAGGCGGCCAGCGCGCCCAGGGGCCAGGCCAGCGCCCACGGCCACAACGCAGCCACCGCGGCGATCAGCAGCAGGAACAGGGCACCGCCCAGCAGCGGGCGGCTTTCAGTGTCGCTCAACACGCGACGGTTTCCCAGCGCGGCGCCGAGGGTCGTCGCCATCCGCATCGCCCCGACCGCACTGCGGCCGGCACTGCCGTGGCCATGGAACCCGTGCCGCGGGGGCGGCTTGGCCGGGCGGGCGCGCCGACGCGACAGGACGATTTCGGTGGCGTGTTCGAGATCGCTTTCGTATTGCCCGGCCAGCAGTTCGGCAAAGCCGGTGTGCTCGATCGCCACGTCGATCTCGCAATTGCCGAGCCAGCTCGCGACATTGAGATTGGTCGAACCCACCCGGGCCCAGCGATCGTCGGCCACGGCGGTCTTGGCGTGCAGCATCGGACCGTTCCATTCGTAGATTCGGATCCCGGCTTGCAGCAGCGCCCGGTAACCGGTGCGCGACAGGGCGGCGACCATGGGAATGTCGGACGCGCCGGGCACCAGCAGTCGCACATCGACGCCGTCCTGCGCCGCATTGGTCAGCGCGCTGAGGTAGGGCGCAACGCCGATGAAATAGGCGTCGGTCAGCCACAGGCGCTCCCGCGCCAGCGACGCGATCAACTGGTCCAGGCGGTAGGTGCCGGCAGTGGAAGGCTGGGTCGCGATGACCCGGAGCGCGACATCGCCCGCAGCGGCGGCGGCCTCGTCGGCGGGCGCGTCGCCTGGTTCGATCGGCTCGCCGAGCATCTTCCAGGTGTCGGCGAAGGCGTTCTCGAGGTCCGTGACCGCCGGGCCGTGCACGGCGATGCCGGTGTCGCGCCAAGGGTCGCGGCCGCGTGCCGTATCGCCCAGCCACAGGGCGCTGACGCAGACGCCGGAGACGAAGCCGATGCGGCCGTCGACCGTCAGCAACTTGCGGTGATCGCGGTTGACCCAGCCGAATGGACTCAAGGGATCGAACGGGTTGTAGACCCGCACCTCGCCGCCCGCTTCCCGTAACGGTTGCCAGAACCTGGCCCTCGATTGGCCGAGGCACCCGAGCCAGTCGTGCAGCACGTGCACCCGCACCCCGGCGCGGGCCCGTTCCGCCAGCGCCTGCACGAATTCCCGTCCGACTTCGTCGTTCCGGAAAATATAGTTTCCGAACAGTATGTTGTGCCTGGAACTTGCGATGGCTTCGAGCCAGGCGTCGAAATTCGCACGCCCGTCGATCAGCAGATCCACGCGATTGCCGGTGGACAGCGGCGCGCCCGCCGCGCGCGACAGGGCTTGCTCGGCGAGCGGGCGGAACGCCGTAGGCGGCGATTGGCGCGGCCCGTGCATGACGGTTTTCACGCGTCCATGTTCGGCGGCCTTGGTTTCAGGTTCAAGGCTAAAATGGCAAGTAGTGTCGGCTCCGCGAGCCGGCCCTGCACCGAGGGAATCGAAGTCCGGATGGATAGTTATCAACGATTGATCGAAGACCTGCCTGCGCGCCTGCCGCCGGGGCGGTCCCGCCGCGGCGGCGAGAAAGCCACGCGCGAGGCTGTCGCGGTATTGCCGCTCGCGAACCCGGAGCAAGCCGGCCGCGAGCTCGAACAGATCCTCGATGGCATGCTGGCGACGACCTGGGCGGGCGGCGACCGGATCGCCGCGCTCGAACACCTGCGCATGCCGCTGGTGAACCTGTGCGCCGGGTTCGAGGTTCGATCCACCGCCGAGTCGCACCCGATGTCCGAGGCGGCGGCGGCAGGGGCGGACATGGCGCAGCGCCTGCAGCGGAAGCTGGTTTGGGGCTACGCGTTGGGATTGCATGA
Source organism: Rhodanobacteraceae bacterium (assembly GCA_035701405.1). GTDB lineage: Bacteria > Pseudomonadota > Gammaproteobacteria > Xanthomonadales > Rhodanobacteraceae > 66-474. The sequence continues at coordinate 5,220 of DASSNH010000078.1, read as the reverse complement.
ATTGTGCGCGCCGGCTGGAAAGGTGCCGAGGTTCAGGACGCGAACCGCGGCACTCGCCGTCGTGCGCGCGCTCGCGCATGCGGACCAGGCGCTGCTGTGGGCATATCGCCGCTATCAATCTCCGCCGGCGGGAGTGTGGCGGCGAATCCACGCGCTGCATGCATTTGCCTGCGAACTAGGGGTCGCCGACGAAATCGTGGACGATGCGCTGGGCGGCGTGCCGCTGACGGCACGCGCCGTGTATGCGCAGTTGTTGCTGCTCGCCATGAGCAATCCGTACCGGTTTTCCGCGCGCGAGCTCCAGGAGGCGCGGCTGGTGGTCCGTTGCGTGGCGGGGCAACTCGGCCTGGAGCCCGCGGGAACCAAGGGGATTGGCGTCGACACCGACAGTGATACCGGGCCAGGCTGCATACCCGAGGAGCGCCTGCACGCCGGTCCCGGCGTGCAGGCGGTGGACGTCGCGCCGGTACAACGGGTGTTCGACGAAAGGATCGCGCTGCTGCCACCGGGCGTGGATCCCATCGACCTGCCGCAACCGGGGGGCGGCCGCTTCACCACCAGCGTGGCATTTCTCGGGCGGTTGCGCGCCGGCTGGGAAGCCGCGCCGCGCGGCCATATCCGCCTCGCGGCCCGGCATGTGCTCGATTTCGTGGTGGGGATGCACGCACTGCATTACGCGCTCGCCGGCAACATGGAGTTCGCGACCTTCGTGCGGGCGGTGCACGGCGACGCGATCATGGTGGGCGAGCACGAACTCGCCTCGGCCTGGCTCGCGGCTTCGGATGCCTCGCGCCCGCGTATCTTTCGTGGCGAAGTCATGGACCAGAGCGAGGGCGGCTACCGGATGCGCGTGCATGCCGCGGACGGGTTGCGGATGCGGGTCGGCGAACTGGTCGGCCTCGCCCCGGTCGACGAGGAGGCCGACGAACGCGACTGGATGGTGGGCGTGATCCGTTGGTTGCGGCACGAAGGCGATGAAGACTTGCTGGGTATCGAATTGCTGCGCCGGGGTGCGCGCGCCGCGGGCATGCGGCCGGTGACCGCCGATGGGGAGGCGCTGGCGCCGTTGCGCGCCGTGGAGTTGCTGGATGGAGAGGACGCCGACCGATTGTCCTTGCTGGTGACGCATCGCCTCGCCCGCCACGTCGTCGCGGCCGAAGTGGCGTTGCCGGCGCTGGCCACCGACTGGAACTCGCACGCGTCGATCGGAACCTGGCGCACGGCCACGACCGAAGCACTGGCGCCCGCGTGTTTTCGCGTTACCCTCGAGCGTTCCGTGGCGTCGGAAAGGATGGCGTGATGGCACTTCAGATGCGCAGTGGGTGCGAGCGCTGCCGGGCGGCGCTGGCGCCGGACGGCAGCGCCTACATCTGCGTGTACGAGTGCACCTTCTGCGCCGGCTGCGCCGACGCCTTGCGGTATGTCTGCCCCAACTGTGGCGGAGAACTGGTTCCGCGGCCACGGCCGAACCCGCGCCCGGCAGGCGAGGACGGGCAGGCTGGCGCGTGAGCGGCAATGCGGACTTCATCGTCGCGATTCCGGCACGCTTCGGCTCCACGCGCCTGCCGGGCAAGCCGTTGCGGTTGCTGGCAGGCGAGCCCCTGATCGTCCACGTCGCACGGCGCGCGCGCGCAGCGGGCGCAGCGGGTGTGATCGTCGCCACCGATGACCGGCGCATCGGCGACGCGCTCGCCGGCAGCGGAATCGAAGTCTGCATGACGCGGGCCGACCACGTGAGCGGCAGCGATCGCCTGGCCGAATGCGCACGGATCCAGGGTTGGGCCGACGACGCGCTGGTGGTCAACCTGCAGGGCGACGAACCGTTCGCGCCGGCGGGCGGCATCCGTGCGGTCGCCGATGCCTTGCGCGAGGAAGACGCGCCGATGACGACGCTCGCCTCGCCCATCAAAACGACGGCGGAGTGGTTCGATCCGAATGCCGTCAAGGTGGTCTGCGACCTGCGCGGCCGCGCGTTGTACTTCTCGCGCGCACCGGTGCCGTGGGCGCGCGATGCACTGGCGCGCGATCGCACCGTGGTCCCCCCGGGACTCGCGGTGCTGCGCCATATCGGCATCTACGGATACCGCGCAGGCTTCCTCAAGGCGTTCGCGGAATTGCCGCCCACCCCGCTCGAGCGGAGCGAGGCGCTCGAACAGTTGCGCGCGCTGGAACACGGCCATTCGATCCTGGTGCGGGTGACGCCCGAAGCGTTCCCCCCTGGCATCGATACGCCGGACGACCTCGCGCGTGCCGAGCACGCGCTGCGCATGACCGAGGCAGCGCCATGACGCAGCCGCCGCCCGGGATCCTGTTCGTCTGCCTCGGCAACATCTGCCGCTCGCCGACGGCCGAGTACGTGGCGAAGGCCGAATTCGCCAGGCGCGGGCTGCGCATCCCCATTTCCTCGCGTGGCCTGGGCGACTGGCACGTCGGCCAGGGCGCGGACCCGCGGGCGGTCGCGGCCGCGCGCACCGAAGGCTACGACCTCACGCCGCATCGGGCACGCCAGTTCCACGACGAGGACTTCAACAAATTCGCGACGGTGCTCGCGGTCGATCACGCGACCCTCGCCGAGTTGCGGCGGCGGGTGTTGAACGACATGCCCGTGCCCGAACGCTTCCTCGTTGCCGCGGGCCTCGCCGCGCCGGCATCGCGCGACCGTGGCGACGTGCCCGACCCGTACACCGGAACCGCCGATGATTTCCGCGCGGTGCTGGACCTGATCCGGCGCGGCGTGGACGCCCTGGCCGAGCGGTTGCAAACCGGTGCAGGCCTGCAGCGGGGGGTGGGCCAATGATCCCCGGCGACGTCGCCTTCGCCCCGCACGCGACATCGCGTCCGCCCGCGGCGGAGTTTCCCGAGAGCTTGCGCTGGGTCAATCGGTCGAACCGCGTCCGCTTGGCCGACTGGCGCGGGCAGATCGTGCTGGTGCTGTTCTGGAACAGCGCGAGTGCCAGCAGCATCAACTTGCTCGGGGAGTTGCGGCAACTCGAAAAAAGACTTCCCGGCGCGTTCGTCGCGTTGTGCGTGCACACGCCACGCTATGCGTTGCAGCAATCCGACGTCTGCGTCCTGAAGGCCGCCCATCGCAACCGCCTGCGCATGGCAGTTGCCAACGACCACGACTGGCGTGCGTGGCAGCAGTTCGCGATCGGAGCGTGGCCGACCACCTTGCTGATCGATCCCGAAGGCGGCCTTGCCGCGCGCCTTGGCGGGGAGGGACGCTGCCAGGAAATCGAGGACGCGATCGTGCAGTTGCGCGACGAACAGGCCCTGCATGGCAGCGCAGCGCCGGACGAGGTCCCGCGGGAGACGCGACCCGAACCGGGCGGTGCGCTCACATTCCCCGCACACGCGGTCGCAACGGAAACACGCTTGTTCGTCAGCGACACCGGGCACCATCGCATCCTCGAATGCAGCCACGACGGGCGGGTGCTGCGGCAGTTCGGATCGGGCACGCCCGGAAGCTGGGATGGCCAACTGGCGGCCTGCGGCTTGCAGCTGCCGCAGGGCCTGGCGGTCGACCGCCATGCGTTGTACGTGGCGGACACCGGCAACCATTGCGTCCGACGCATCCGGCTGGACACGGGAGATGTCGAAACGGTCCTCGGATCCGGCCGGCCGGGCTACAGCAACGTCGAGGAGCAGGGGGGCGGATTGCGCGCCTCGATCAATGCGCCGCACGCCCTCGTGGCGAGCGACGACGTGCTGTACGTCGCGGCCACGGGGCAGCACCAGGTCCTGCGGGCGGACCTTCGCCACCAGCGGGTGGAAACGCTCGCCGGCGACGGGCGCAGCGACGTGCGCGACGGCATCGGCGGGCAGTCGTCGCTGTCGCAACCGATGGCATTGGCGTTGGTCTCGGGTCAATTGATGATCGCGGATGCCGGCGGGAATGCGATCCGCAGACTGCGGTTCGCCGACCTCGCGCTGACCACGTTGGCGGGATCCTCCCCCTGGGAGCCCGGCAATCGCGACGGTGTCGGCGACAAGGCCCGCTTCGCGTATCCGTGCGGTCTGGCCGCCGGCGAAAACCGTTTGTACGTGGCCGACACCATGAACGACCGGCTATGCACCCTCGATCCCTACAGCGGCCAGCTCGCGACGATGGCAGTCGAGTGGGTGCTGCACGAGCCGCAGGGACTGTCGTACGCCGCCGGCTCGCTGTGGGTCGCGGACCGCAACGACCACGCGATCCTCCGGATCGACCCCGCGCGCGGCACCTGCGAGCGGGTGCCGGTCGACGAATGATCGCCGCGTCGGGGCCGATTCTTCGCGTGCCGCGCGTTTGACGAGGGGCAAAGCCGCGCCGGCCGCCGCGGATACAATTCCGCGATGGAGTCCGATGCAGCGGCCTTCGATGGCAAGGCCTTCGTTCGCACCCTCACCACCTCGCCCGGCGTGTACCGCATGTTCGATGCGGACGACGCGCTGCTGTACGTGGGCAAGGCGCGCAACCTCAAGAAGCGGGTGGGCAGCTATTTCCTGAAGCCGCAGCTCGAACCGCGGATCGCCTCGATGGTGTCGCAGATCGCGCGCATCGAAGTCACGCTGACGCGCACCGAGGGCGAGGCGCTGCTGCTGGAAGCCCAGCTCATCAAGTCCCTGAAGCCGCGCTACAACATCATGTTGCGCGACGACAAGAGTTATCCGTACATCTTCGTGTCGGATGATCCGTTTCCGCGCATCGTGTTCCACCGCGGCGCCAAGCGCGAAAAGGGCCATTACTTCGGTCCGTATCCGAGCGCGCACGCGGTGCGCGAAAGCATCGCGCTGATGCAGCGGCTGTTCCGTATCCGCAATTGCGAGAACAGCTATTACCGCAACCGTACCCGGCCGTGCCTGCAATACCAGATCGGCCGGTGCACCGCGCCTTGCGTCGATTTCATCGGACAGCAGGAATATGCGGAGGATGTGCGCCACGCGGTGATGTTCCTCGAGGGCCGCAACACCCGCGTGCTCGATGAACTCGGCGCCGCGATGGACGCCGCGAGCGCCCGCCAGGATTACGAGCGCGCCGCTCGCCTTCGCGACCAGGTCGCGACCTTGCGCAGCCTGCAGGCGCACCATTACGTGCGTGGCGCGAGCGCCGACATGGACGTGTTCGCGTGCCGGGTGGAGGCGGGCGTGGCGTGCGTGTCGGTGCTGTTTTTCCGCAACGGCATCAGCCTCGGCTCGCGCGACCATTTCCCCAAACTGTCTTTCGATTCCACGCCCGCG
>DASSNH010000077.1:0-2387 GCA_035701405.1 Rhodanobacteraceae bacterium | reverse complement strand
GTTTCGGCAATTCGCGCGCGAGGTAGGGCGCCGGCGAATCCGGTCCGAAGGTGACGCGGTACGACTGGTTCTCCAGCACGATCACGAAGACGTGCCGGGGCGCGGGCGTCGATGCGGGCGTGGCATCCGCCGGGCGTGGCCATGGCGTTGCAGCGCACGCAACGAAAAGGACAGCGAACATCAACGTTGCCGTGCGACCGGGAAACTCAAACGGCCCGCGACCGATGCCCAGGGTATTGCCCATCGTGCGAAGCCTCCCCGCAGTTGGAATCCGCCACGATAGCAAAATGCGCGGAAGCACGAATGTCGTGCGGCGCGGTCTCTATCCGACCGGCATTCCCGGTTCTGCGCCGGCGTCGGCGTCCAGCAAAAACAATGTGTTGCCGCCTGTTCCTGCCGAAAGGATCATGCCCTCGCTCACCCCGAAACGCATCTTGCGCGGCGCCAGGTTGGCGATGAACACCACGTTGCGGCCGACCAGTTTTCCGGGTTCGGGATAGGCAGCCTTGATGCCCGAGAAGATCTGGCGCTTGCCGAGGTCGCCGGCGTCCAGTTCGAAGCGGAGCAGCTTGTCGGACCCCTCCACGAATTCGCAGAGGTCGACCCTGGCGACCCGCAGGTCGAGCTTGGCGAAGTCGTCGATGGAGACGACATCCGGACCCGCGACCCCGGACCCGGAGCCGGGCGCGATGGAGCTCGCTTTCGAGCCCCCTCCGTCAAGGGGAGAGCTGGGCGGGGATGGGGTTTGATTCACGTGCAGCGATTCCTTCGAAGCTTCGATCATGGCGGCGATCTGGTTGGGGTCGATGCGGGTGGCGAGCGCCTTGAAGGGCTGGATCCGGTGATCGAGCAACGGCGTGAGCGCCGCGTCGAAACGCACCGGCGTGTCGCCGAGGAACGCGAAGGCACGCGCCGCGGTCGCCGGCACGGCCGGCGCCAGCCAGATTGCCAGCAGCCGGAAATAATTGAGCGCGAGCGTCAGCACCGCGTGCAGTTCGGCGCGCCGGGTTTCGTCCTTGGCCAACACCCACGGCGCATGCTCGGCGACATAGGCGTTGGCTTCGTCGGCGACTTCGATGATCCCGCGCACCGCGGCGGCGTAATCGCGCGCTTCGTAGAGCGCCGCGCAGGAAGCAAGCTTCTGCGCCGCCGCGGCGTAGCGGGCGCGCTCTGCTTGGGGCAGCGAAACCGCGAGCCTGCCATCGAACAACTTGTGCACGAAGCCCGCGCAGCGGCTGGCGATGTTCACCCACTTCCCGACGAGGTGCGAATTGACGCGCTCCTCGAAGGCTTTCAAGTCGAGGTCGATGTCCGCCAGCGTCGGACCCAGCATCGAGGCGAGGTAGTAGCGCAGGTAGTCGGCGTCGAGATGATCGAGATAGGTGCGCGCGTTGACGAACGTGCCGCGCGACTTCGACATCTTGGCGCCGTCCACGGTCAGGAAGCCGTGCACGTTCACCGCGGTCGGCATTCGCAGCCCCGCGCCGTGCAGCATCGCCGGCCAGAACAACGTATGGAAATAGATGATGTCCTTGCCGATGAAATGCACCAATTCGGTGTCGTCGGCGTCCAGTCGCGTGAAGCGTTCGAAATCGAGCGGCGTCAGCCCGCCGCGTTTCGCTTCGCACAGTTCCTTGAAGGCGGCGAGGTAGCCGACCGGCGCGTCCACCCACACGTAGAAGTATTTGCCGGGCTGGTCGGGGATCTCGAAACCGAAGTACGGCGCGTCGCGCGACACGTCCCAGCTGCGGAGCCCCTCGGCGAACCATTCCTGCAGCTTGTTGACGACTTCCGCCTGCAAGCCGCCCGCTGCGCGGCGTTCCTCCAGCCAGGCCTCCAGCAACGATTCGAAGTCGGCGAGTTTCACGAAGAAGTGCAGCGACTCCTTCTCGATCGGCTTGGCCCCGGACACCACCGAATACGGATCGATCAGGTCCATCGGCGTGTAGGTGCTGCCGCACACCTCGCAGGCGTCGCCGTACTGATCCTTCGAATGGCAGACCGGGCATTCGCCCTTGATGAAGCGGTCGGGCAGGAACATCTGCCGCTCGGGATCGAACAACTGCTTGACCGGCTTGGACTCGAGGTGGCCGTTCTTTTCGAGCGAGCGCCAGATCTGGTAAGTCAGTTCGCGGTTGGCGGCGCTGTGGGTCGTGGAGTAATGGTCGTAGCGCACCCCGAAATCGTGCAGGTCGGCAGTGTGCTGCTTCCACACGCCTTCGATCAGCGTCTGCGGCGTGATGCCCTCGCGCTCGGCGCGCAGCATGATCGAGGTGCCGTGCGCGTCGTCGGCACAGACGTAGTGCACCGTGTGCCCGGCCATCCGCATCGCGCGCACCCAGATGTCGCTCTGCACGTGCTCGACGATGTGCCCCAGGTGGATCGCG
>DASSNH010000076.1:0-7735 GCA_035701405.1 Rhodanobacteraceae bacterium | reverse complement strand
GCCACCGCGGGCACCGTGGTCCAGGAATGCGGCGCGGGTGTCATCGACATTCGCCACCGCGATGGGCGGCTGGCGTTCGCTGCGCCGCCGTTGCGGCGCGACGGCCCGGTTGCCGCCGATCTGGCCGATCGCATCGTCGCGGGCCTGCGCGTGGCACCGGAAAAGGTTCGCGCCATGCAATGGGTCGACAATGGACCGGGCTGGATCGGCGTGTTGCTCGATTCCGCGCGCAGCGCCCTCGAACTCGAAATCGACAAGGCCACGCTCGCGGGCCTCGACGTCGGCGTCATTGCGCCGCACCCGGCGGGGGGCCCAGCGGATTTCGAGGTGCGCGCCTTTTTCACCGGTGATGGCATGCTCGAGGATCCGGTCACCGGCAGCCTCAACGCCTCGCTGGCGCAATGGCTGATCGGCGATGGCACCGCACCGCCGCGATATCGCGCGCGCCAGGGAACGGTCCTCGGCCGCTCCGGAATCGTCGACATCGAGCAGGAGGGCGATCGCATCTGGGTCGGCGGAGCCTGCATCACCTGCATCGAAGGCAGCGTGCGGTTGTAGCCACGACGCTTGTCGCAGGAGCTCGGCACGCACGTGACAGGCGTAACCGCAACGTTGATCGCGGCCATCGGCCGTTCCTGCAACCAGCGCGACCGTCGTTGGAGCGCGCCATGCGCGCGAAGGTGCGCCTCTCCGCAATGGTAGAGTAATTCGCTTGTCGATCTTGTTGGTGAGGTGCACAGCACGATGGCGCAGCCGTATCCGATTGGTACACCGGGAAAGCCCTGGGGCGAGGCCGAGAAGGCCGAGTGGCGCTCGCGGCAGCACAAGCAGCGCAGCTACGCCGACGACGTGCTCGCGGCGATCGAACGCCTGCGTTCGCGATTCGATGTCGAGCAGTACGGCAAACTCGATTACGAACCCGATGCGTATCCGCTGTTCGCGCTCAAGACCCACGGCTGGCGGGACGCTTCGCCCATCATGCTGGTGACCGGCGGGGTCCACGGCTATGAAACCAGCGGCGTGCATGGCGCCCTGGAATTCGCCGAACGCCATGCGGCGGATTACGCAGGCCGCGCCAACATCCTGGTGGTGCCGTGCGTAAGCCCCTGGGGTTACGAGCGCATCCATCGTTGGAATCCGTACGCGCTCGATCCGAACCGCAACTTTCGCGCCGACAGCCCGGCACCGGAATCGGCGGCGCTGATCCGCTTCCTCATGCCGTATCGCGATCGCGTATGGATGCACATCGACCTGCACGAGACCACCGACACCGATGAATCGGAATTTCGTCCGGCCTTGGCGGCGCGCGACGGCGTGGCCTATGAACCGGGCACGGTGCCGGATGGTTTCTACCTTTGCGCGGACAGCGCGAATCCGCAGCCCGGATTCCAGCAGGCCGTCATCGCGGCCGTCGCGAAGGTCACGCACATCGCACCAGCCGACGACAAGGGCGAGATCATCGGGTCGCCGGTGGTGGCACCCGGCGTGATCGAGTACGCGCTGGAACGACTCGGACTGTGCGCGGGCGTCACCGCCGCGCGTTACAGGACGACCACCGAGGTCTACCCGGACAGCACGCGCGCGACACCCGAACAGTGCAATCAGGCGCAGATCGCCGCCGCCTGCGCCGCAATCGATTTCGCACTGACGCATCCAGAGGCCTGATCGTCCACCTGGCCGTTTCAACCCGCGGTCCGGCGGAAGCCCGCAAGTGGCGGAAAGCGACCCTAGAGGCCGCCACGGAGCAACCGGCGAGCGCGTCACAGCGGCATTCCGACGGACGACCCAACTTTTTTTACCGATTTGCGCCTTCGATCGGGTGCTCCCGCCCGGGCAGGGACTCGCCCCATGCCTATAACTTTGAACAAGCCTGATCAATGTGTTGCGTAACTAATGTGATTCCTGGCGTTAAGTAAAACGGATCCGCGGCGGCGGCGGTTTTTGACCCAGATCAAGGTCGGCGTCAAAAAAATGACGAAAAGTGGTGGCGCAGAAATTAACAAAGAGTAAACTAAGCTCGCCGGGATTTGATCTGTGGGGAATTACGCAGGGAAGTAGTTCAAGGATGTCACGGGGTTACGCGACGCTTCGCAGGGTGTTTTTCGAAGGGCGTAAACCTCCATACGCGTCGGTATCCAGGAGCTGGCCGATTCAATCACGGTGCAGGGAGGTGCGGCAGGGTTCCAGCCGAGCCTTCGTTCGCTCCACCCATCGCAACGCAACTCGAAGAACTCGACTGACCCGAGGAGAACAACATGAATGTGCGGTTTGAACGTAGTGGTCCACTGACCGAACTGGGCAGCTACCCCGAATGGGCCCAAGACCTGGTAGGGCGGTGCGACGTCGTCAAGAAGACCGTCGTCGACCACGAACTGTGGGACGTGATGCGTGATGAACCCACCCGCCAGTGCACCGCCAACTTCATGGTCGGCATCTGGCCGGTGATCGAGCGGTTCCCCGGATACATGGCGCACAGCCTCCTGAAGACGAGCTATGGCCGCAGCACAGGCGACGACCTGGCGAGGCGCTGGCTGGTTCGCAACATCCGCGTCGAGCAGAACCACGCGGAATACTGGTTGATGTGGGCGGAAGGCGCGGGCGTGCCGCGCAAGCAGGTGTTGAGCGGCGTGGTGCCGCACGGAACCCAGGTGCTGGCGAACTGGTGCGAGGAGATCAGCAGCCGTGGCTCGCTCGCGGCGAGCATTGCTGCCACCAACTATGCCGTGGAAGGCGCGACCGGCGAATGGTCGCAGATCCTCTATGACAGCGAGAGCTACGCGGAGCAATTCCCGGCCGCGACCCGCAAGGCGAGCCTGCGCTGGCTGCAGCTCCATGCCGCCTATGACGACACCCATCCCTGGGAAGCGCTGGAAATCGTCTGCACGCTCATGGGAACGTCGCCGGCGGCAGCCGACGTCGCGCACATCGAGGAGTGCGTCAAGCGCAGCTACGTGAGCATGCGGATGCTGGCGGATCGTTGTGTACAATACACAGGCGAAATGGAAGCCGGAGAAAGCTACCGGGCGGTCGCCTGACCGGCTGTTTGGTACGAATTTTGCTTGCTAAGGAAGGAGCGTTATAGCCCCCATGAGCTGAGCATCCCGAATAAATGCGCCGCGGCCTTTTCCCCGCCGTCCACAGCCCGCTGACGAAGCGACTGTTGCCGCTAGCCTACGCGCTTGGCGCCATGGTGGCGTTCATCCTGTTGCTCACCTGGGCAGCGTTCCAGATCCAGATCACTCTCGCCGGCTTCCTCAACGGCGAGAGCGTCTGGTCCAAGGCGCAAAAACAGTCGGCGGTCGACCTGCTGAACTACGCGACCACGGGCGATCCGGCGGCGTATCGCGATTTCGAGCGCAACTTCGTCGTGCTCGATACCTACCGGACGGCGCGCGACAAGATCCAGTCGGGCTACTTCGATTACGACCAGGTCGAAGAGGAATTGCGCCGCACGAAGGCGATGCCGGTGGCGATCCCGGGCGTGATCTTCATGCTGCAGCACTTCGGCAACGCGCCCTACATGAAGGACGCGGTGCGGGTGTGGCGCTCGACGGACGATTCGATTGCGCAGCTCCATGCCATAGCCGGCGAACTCCACCAGGCGTATGCCAGCGGCCCGATCCCCCGCGACGAGATCATCCGGCAGCGCCGGCGGATCAACGTCCTCAACGACTACATCCAGCCGCGCAGCAATGACTTTTCGCTGTTTGTCGCGCACGGGGCAGTGTCGATAGGCAGGGCCCTGTACGTCGGCGTGCTCACATCGGCCGCAGTCGCCTTCATGCTCTGGCTGCTGCTGGCGCGGCGCACGCTCGCGCGCATCCGCGGCAGCGAGGAACGCTATCGGCTGCTGTTCGACAGCGCGCCGGACGCGATCGTGATGGTGGACGAGCGAAGCGGCCGCATCCTCGATGCGAACCGCACCGCCGGGGCATGGATGGGTCGCGAACCGCAGGCGCTGATGGGCGGCTCTTACGCCGACCTGTTCGAAACCAGCGCATTGCGCGACGGCTTGCCGGGCGACGGCGAGTTGCGCGACGCCCACGGCCGGACCCGGCCGATCGAAACGCAAAGCAGCATGGCGGTGTGGGGCGAACAGCTCGTGCGGCAGGCGATCATCCGCGACATCACCGAGCGGGTGGAGAGCGACCGTGAGCGCAGGATCGCGGCAGAGGCGCTGGCCAGCATCGCCGAGGGCGTGTTCATCGCGGATGCCACCCGACGGATCGTTTCGGCCAACGCGGCGGCCACCCAGATCACCGGCTTCACCCCCGAACACCTGATCGGCATGCGCCTCGACGACACGCGCCGGATGCGCGATGGCGGGCCGCTCCCGGCCACGATCTGGGACGAGATCATCGCCACCCACCACTGGACCGGCGAAGTCGAGAGTCGCCGCCGCGACGGCACCACCTTCACCGAAAAGCTGAGCATCAGCACGATCCGCGATGCCGAACACCGCGTGCTGCATTACGTGGCGGTGTTCAGCGACATCTCGGCCGCCAAGGAAGACGAATACCGCCTGCAGCACCTCGCGGCACACGACCCGCTGACCGGCCTCGTGAACCGCGCGGAGTTCCAGCGCCGCTGCGATGTGGCGATCGAACTGGCGGCGCGCGACCGGCGCTCGGCGGTAGTGCTGTTCATCGACCTCGATGCCTTCAAGTTCGTCAATGACAGCTACAGCCATGCCGTCGGCGACAGCCTGCTGAAGCTGGTCGCGGACCGCATCCGGCACCAGTTGAGCGGCGATGCGATCACCGGCCGCATCGGCGGCGACGAGTTCACGGTCCTGCTGCCGCGGCTGACGCTGCGCGAAGACGCGGCGGCCCTCGCGGATCGCCTGGTATCCGCGCTTTCCGAACCGTTCAACGTGGAAGGCTACGAAATCGTGCTCGGCGCCAGCATCGGCATCGCGGGATTCCCGCTGGATGGCAGCGACGCGCCGACCCTGATCGCCAACGCGGACGCGGCGATGTACGCAGCCAAGATCGAGGAGCGCAACGCCTGGCGCTTCTACATGCCGACGATGCAGGCGGACTCGCGCCACCGGCTGATGCTCGCGACCGAACTCCGCCAGGCGCTGCAGAAAGAGGAATTCCGGCTGCTGTACCAGCCGAGCGTGGAATTGCAGACCGGGCGGATCGTGGCGGCCGAGGCGCTGCTGCGCTGGCAGCACCCCGAGCGCGGCGAGGTGGCGCCCGGGGAATTCATCCCGATCGCCGAGAGCATCGGCATGATCCACCGGATCGACGAGTGGGTCATGCAGGCGGTGTGCCGGCAGATCCGCACCTGGGACGCGGCGGGCGTGCCGCCGATCCGGGTCGCGATCAACGTGTCGGCCCGCTGGTTCGGCCACCCCGGCTTCATCGAAAGCATCCGGCGGGCCCTCCAGGCGAACGGTGTTCCACCCCAGCGGATCGCGCTGGAAATCACCGAGGGCGCCATGTTGCGGCTGGGCGAGGAAACCGAGCACACGATGCGCGCCCTGCACGCGCTCGGCATCGGCGTGGCCATCGACGATTTCGGCACCGGCTATTCGTCGATGGCGTATCTCAAGCTGCCCGCGGTCGCGTACCTCAAGATCGACCGGTCCTTCGTCAGCGGACTGCCCGGCAATGCCAACGACGCGGCGATCGCCACGGCCATGGTGGCGATGGCCGGCAGCCTCGGACTCGTCACGATCGCCGAAGGGGTCGAGACCGAAGCCCAGCACGAATTCCTGGCGCGCGCCGGCAGCACCGAGGGGCAGGGCTATCTCTATTCGTACCCGCTCCCGCCGTCCGCGGTCGAGCGCATGTTGCGCCCGAAGGGGCAGAACGTCGGTGCGAAGTTGAAACTGGTGCCACCCTGCCGCGGTTGAGCGGCGACCGCGCGTCAGCGCATGCGGTAGGTGATGCGCCCCTTGGTGAGGTCGTAGGGCGTCATTTCCACCTTGACCTTGTCGCCGGTGAGGATCCGGATGTAGTGCTTGCGCATCCTGCCGGATATGTGCGCGGTGACAACGTGGCCATTTTCCAATTGGACCCGGAACATGGTGTTGGGCAGGGTTTCCTGCACCGTCCCTTCCATTTCGATGACGTCGTCTTTGGCCATGGGTGGCGCAATGCGCGAGGCGAATAGCTTTCCATTGTAACGCGATGCGGCGACGCGCGAAAGCGCGACCGGCAGCGAGCCCCGGTACGGGCATGGTCGAGCAAAGCGGAGCGCTGCACGCTGCAGCATCCGAAGCGCACGGATCCGGGGCTCTTGCTGCGGTGCGGCATGCTACATTGCGCGCGATTCGGCAAGGTACCCGGCGTGCGCATCGTCTGCTTCCATCCAGCCCGCGACCCCGTGATGTGCGGGGAAGGTCCGGTGCGCGTCGGCAGCGCTCTCGACGATACCGTGGTGCTCGACGGTGCGGGCGTCGAACCGCACCACCTCACGATCGTCGCCGATGCACGCGGGCTGGTGTTGAAGGTCCGGGCCGGGTGCCAGCGGGTCTACGTGAATGCGCGCGCGGTGCGGGAACAGGCCCTGCTGCATTGCGGCGACACCATCACGCTGGGCGCCAACAAGTTCCTGGTGACCTCGAATGGTCCGCCGGCGCCGGCCGATGCGGCCTGCGATCCTGGCGCAGCGATGGGCGATGTCGTCCTGCGCGTCGTTTCCGGCGCCGGCTCCGGGCAGGCGCTGCCCGTCGCGTCGGAACTGCAGCTCGGCGCCGGCAGCCGCCACTTCGGTGAACTGCCGTATACCTGTCGCGTCGCGCAGGCGGGGGGCAGGCTGGTCTTCGAGTCGCGCAGCAACCTGCCGCGCATCAATGGCTGGCGTCGCAACCATGTCGCGCTGGCACCCAACGACCAGATCGTGCTGGGCGAGCATCGGCTGCTGGTCGAAGCGCCGGGACTCCAGTATGCGCGACATGTGACGTCCCTTCCGCCACCCCTGCAACAAGTGCAGGAAACCCCGGAGCGCGACGAGCCGCCGCCGACTGAAATCTGGTGGCTGATCGGCGCCGCAGCGGTGCTGGCGGCGATCATCGCGATGTTTCTGTATTTTCGCTGGTAGCGTTTTGCGGATGTGATGAGCGAGGAACGTCTGGCAATGTCACGAGGATGGAATTTCAGCGCCGGGCCGGCCGCGATGCCCGAAGAAGTCCTGGGGCGCGCGCAACGGGAGCTCGTGGAATGGGGCGGGGCACGCGCCTCGGTGATGGAAGTGAGCCATCGCGGCAAGCACTTCATGGACATGGCCGCCAGCGCCGAGGCGGACCTCCGCGAGTTGCTCGCCGTTCCAGGGAACTACAAGGTGTTGTTCCTGCCCGGCGGCGCGACCCAGCAGTTCGCGCAGATCCCCATGAACATCGCGGCCGACGGTCAGCGCGCGGACTACGTGGTGACCGGGCACTGGGGCGAAAAGGCCGTCGGCGAAGCGGCCCCGTACGCCAGGGCGCATGTCGCAGCCAGTTCGAAGGCGGACGGCTATACGTCCATACCGGAGCGCGCGACATGGGACCTCGATCCCGGTGCCGCCTACGTCCACATCACCACCAACGAAACCATCCACGGCGTCGAGATGCGCGACATCCCCGACGTCGGCGCGGTGCCGCTGGCGGCGGACATGTCCTCGGACATCCTGTCGCATCCGTTGGATGTGTCGAAGTTCGGGTTGGTCTACGCGGGCGCACAGAAGAACATCGGGCCCTCGGGCCTGGTGGTGATGATCGCGCGCGAGGACCTGCTGGAGCGCC
>DASSNH010000075.1:0-4304 GCA_035701405.1 Rhodanobacteraceae bacterium | reverse complement strand
GAGAACATCGCCGGCGTCGAAAGCTATCCGGCCGATCCCGCGACCGCACGCCACTGGCTCGACCTGTTCACGCTGGAGAAGGCCTGCTACGAGATCGTGTACGAGGCCAACAACCGGCCGAACTGGCTGCTGATCCCGGTTCGCGGCGTGCGGCAACTGATGGACGGACATGCGACGGCAAGCACGGCTGGGCCACCACCATGACTTTCCTGGCTGAAACGGTTCTTCTCCAACGCGAAAGAATTCCTCTCCCCTCGGGAGAGGCTGCCCCGAAGGGGCGGGTCAGGGTGCGCCAGCGCTCCACCGCAACATCCTCGCGGCAACCGGCCAGTCGTGTGTCCGTACCCTCACCCGGCGCTGCGCGCCACCTTCTCCCGAGCGGAGAAGGGAAAAGAGTTCCTCTCCCGTCGGGAAAGGCGCGCGCAGCGCAAGATGCGTATGAAGCACGCAAGCAACCGTCCCTGGTGTGGGCGCCGGTGCGGCCATCCTTGGCCGCCCGTTCGGAGCGTCGCGCGATGCCACCGGCATCACGCAAACGCCGCCCCTCACCCTCATCCGGCGCTGCGCGCCACTTTCTCCCGAGGGGAGAAGCGAAAAACCATTGGACTTGATTTGTCGAAATGACTCCTGAGCAACAACAACCGCTCGGCCTCGGCGCCGCCCAGATCGAATCCATCGTCAGCGGCAATTGCGGGGATCCCTTCGCCTCGCTCGGCCCGCACCCGCTTTCCGATGGCAGGACAGTGGTGCGGGTGTTCATGCCGGATACATCGGCCGTGGCGGTGGTCGGGCCGCGCGGAGGCAAGCTTGCCGAGTGCACGCGCATCCATTCGGAGGGATTGTGGGTGGGTACGCTGCGGCGTCCGGGACGCTACCGGCTGCGCGCGCAAACCCGCGACGGCGCGGTCGAATTCGAGGATGCCTACCGGTTCGGCGAAGTGCTCGGCGAAATGGACGTGTACCTCCTGGCCGAGGGCACGCACCTGCGCAACTACCAGCGCCTCGGCGCGCACCCGAGGGAGATGGATGGCGTAGCGGGTACCGCGTTCGCGGTGTGGGCGCCCAGCGCGCGCCGCGTCAGCGTGGTCGGCGACTTCTGCAACTGGGACGGCCGGCGCCTGCCGATGCGCAAGCGCCACGAGTGCGGTGTATGGGAACTGTTCGTGCCCGGCGTCGGCGCGGGCGCGCTCTACAAGTTCGAGATCAAGGGCGCGGACGGCACGCTGCTCCCGCTCAAGGCCGATCCCTACGCACTGCGGGCGGAACATCCGCCGCGCACCGCGTCGATCGTGCACGTCCTGCACGACGCGGAGCCGCACGACGATGCCTGGATGGCACGGCGCGAAGCCGCGCAGGCAACCGCCGCGCCCATTTCCATCTACGAGGTCCAGCTCGGCTCGTGGCGGCGCAACGAAGGCAACCGCTATCTCTCGTACGGCGAGCTGGCGGACCAACTGATTCCGTACGCCAGGGACCTCGGCTTCACCCACCTCGAACTGATGCCGGTCAGCGAATACCCGTTCGACGGCTCGTGGGGCTACCAGCCGGTCGGGATGTACGCGCCGACCAGCCGCTTCGGCACGCCCGATGACTTCGTGCGCTTCGTCGAGCGATGCCACGATGCCGGACTCGGCGTGCTGCTGGACTGGGTGCCCGGCCACTTCCCGACGGATCCGCACGGCCTTGGCTGGTTCGACGGCACCCACCTCTACGAGCACGCCGATCCGCGCCAGGGGTTCCATCAGGACTGGAACACGCTGATCTTCAACTACGGCCGCCGCGAGGTGCGCAACTACCTGCTCGGCAACGCCCTGTTCTGGCTGCAGCAATACCACGCCGACGGCCTGCGGGTGGACGCGGTCGCATCGATGCTCTACCTCGACTACAGCCGCAAGGCCGGCGAATGGGTACCCAATCGCTCCGGCGGGCGCGAGAACCTCGAAGCGATCGATTTCCTGAAAGCCATGAACGAGCACGCGTTCGGCGACTGTCCCGGCGCGACCACCATCGCCGAGGAATCGACGGCGTGGCCGGGTGTCTCGCGGCCGACCTACGACGGCGGGCTCGGCTTCGGCTACAAATGGAACATGGGCTGGATGCACGACACCCTCACCTACATGCAAGAGGACCCGGTACACCGCGGCTGGCACCACGACAAGCTGACGTTCGGGCTGGTCTACGCGTTCACGGAAAACTTCATCCTGCCGCTGTCGCACGACGAAGTGGTGCACGGCAAGGGGTCGCTGCTTGGCAAGATGCCGGGCGACCGCTGGCAGCGCTTCGCGAACCTGCGCGCCTACTTTGGATTCATGTGGGGCCATCCCGGGAAAAAATTGCTGTTCATGGGCGGCGAATTCGCCCAGGAAGGCGAGTGGAACCACGACCGCAGCCTCGACTGGCACCTGCTGGCGCAGCCGGAGCATCGCGGCATGCAGAACCTTGTGCGCGACCTGAACCACGCGTACCGCGAACTGCCGGCGCTGCACCGGCGCGATTGCGAAGCGACCGGTTTCGAATGGGTCGAGATGAACGACCGCGCGCAGAGCGTGCTGGCGTTCCTGCGCCTCGGCGCCGAGGGCGACCGCCCTGCCCTCGTCGTGTGCAACTTCACACCGGTGCCCCGCCACGGGTATCGTGTCGGTGTTCCGTGCGGCGGTTTCTGGCGCGAACGCATCAACACCGACGCGGCCGACTATGGCGGAAGTGGCACGGGCAACTTGGGCGGCGTCCATGGCGAAGAAATTGCATGGCACGGCCGGAGCCATTCGCTGGTCGTGACCCTGCCCCCGCTGGCGACCGTGATCTTCGAGTCCGCCGGCTGAAATGAGAATTCTTGCAGACCCGCGCGAATGAAAGCAGGTCACAATCCAACGCGGACGAACGTGGATCACGGCGGAATGAATCGCTCCCCTCCCCCAAATGGATTCACCTTTTGGGGCAGGGCTGGGGTGAGGGGCATCGCCACCTGACCGCCTCGCCCCCTCACCCTGCCCTCTCCCCCAAGCGATAGAGCTGCTCGGGGGAGAGGGTTTGCTATTGCGTCGCAGCTATCCTTGATCATGCCCAACAACAATCAACCTCGCGTCCTGCCGGGCGCTCCCTATCCGCTCGGCGCGAGCTGGGACGGTCGCGGTGTCAATTTCGCGCTGTTTTCCGCGAATGCCGAGAAGGTCGAGCTGTGCCTGTTCGATCGCGTGGACCGCCCGGAAAGCGCGCGCGTCGTGCTGCCGGACCGGAGTGGGAACGTCTGGCACGGATACCTGCCCGAAGCGCGGCCGGGGACGCTGTACGGCTACCGCGTGTACGGTCCCTACGATCCCGCCCACGGCCACCGCTTCAACCACCACAAGTTGCTGCTCGACCCGTATGCCAGGCTGATCCGCGGCCGGCTGCGCTGGTCCGATGCGCATTTCGGCTACCGGGTCGGCTCGCCGCGCGAGGACCTCTCGTTCGACCGCCGCGACAACGGCCGCACGATGCCGAAATGCCAGGTCGTGGACCCCGCGTTCAGTTGGGGCGTGCACCGGCCGCCCACGCACTCCTGGAGCGACACGGTCATCTACGAAACGCACCTGCGCGGCTACACGATGCGGCACCCCGCATTGCCGAACGGACTTCGCGGCACCGTCGCGGGCTTCGGCAGCGCACCCGTCATCGACTACCTGAAGAGCCTCGGGATCACCGCCGTCGAGCTGCTGCCGGTACAGGCGTATGTCCACGACCGCCACCTCGTCGACAAGGGGCTCACCAACTACTGGGGCTACAACACCATCGGCTTCTTCGCGCCGGAACCCGGGTATCTGTCCACCGGCCAGCTCCACGAGTTCAAGACGATGGTGGCGAGGCTGCACGACGCGGGCATCGAAGTGATCCTGGACGTCGTCTACAACCATACCGGCGAGGGCAACCAACTCGGGCCGACCTTGTGTTTCCGCGGCATCGACAACGCCAGCTATTACCGGCTCCAAGACGATCCCCGCTACTACTGCGACGATACCGGCACCGGCAACAGCCTCGACCTGACGCACCCCCGCGTCCTGCAGATGGTGATGGACTCGCTGCGCTACTGGGCCGGCGAAATGCAGGTGGACGGCTTCCGTTTCGACCTCGCGACCACGCTCGCACGCGGGCCAAACGGGTTCGATCCGCATTGCAGTTTCCTCGACGCGGTCGCACAGGATCCGTTGCTCGCACGGACCAAGCTGATCGCGGAACCCTGGGACGTCGGACCGGGCGGCTACCAGGTCGGCCGCTTCGGCGCCAACTGGTCCGAATGGAACGATCGCTACCGCGACAGCGTGCGC
>DASSNH010000074.1:0-2345 GCA_035701405.1 Rhodanobacteraceae bacterium | reverse complement strand
TTGCCGCCGAACGCCTGTCCGATCGCCTGGTGGCCGAGGCACACGCCGAGGATCGGAATCGAGCCCGCGAATTCGCGGATCAGCGCCAGGGTCACCCCGGCATGTTCCGGCCTGCCCGGGCCCGGCGACACCACGATCCGCTCGGGCGCGAGCGCCCGGATACCGGCGACGTCCACGGCGTCATTGCGCAGCACCTTCACGTCCTGCCCGAGTTCGCCCAGGTACTGTGCGAGGTTGAACGTGAAGCTGTCATAGTTGTCGATGAGCAGCAGCATGTCTTCCGGTCCGTTCAACTTCGACGTAGAGGAACCCGGCCCCCTTGAGTCAAGGGGGCGACCCTTGCGAAGCAAGGGTGGGGGGTGTGGGAGCATGATGCTGCGTGTTCACGCAATGAACTTCCACAAACCTCGTCCCGATCCTCCGAACAACGTGAGTGTGAACGCGCGCCGACAACGATACAAGACGATCGCGCGCGCGCTGTCGGCGGCCGCGGCAGCCACCGCGCTCGCCGGCTGTTCGACCCTCGGCTACTACGCCCATCTCGCTGCCGGGGAGATGGCGGTGCTGCGTGCCCGCCAGCCGATCCCGGACGTGATCGCCGATCCGGACACGCCTCCCGCGCTGCGCCAGCGGTTGCACCTCGCGCTGCGTGCCCGCGCGTTCGCCTCCGACGTGTTGAAGCTGCCGCGCAACCGGAGTTACACGACCTACGCCGACATCCACCGGCCGTACGTGATGTGGAACGTGTTCGCGACGCCGGCGTTGTCGCTGCTGCCGATCGAGCACTGTTTCCTGTTCGCCGGCTGCGTCGCCTACCAGGGCTTCTACCGCCACGACCGCGCCGAGGCACTGGCGGACCGCCTGGCCAAGGGCGGCGACGACGTATGGATTGGCGGGGTGCCGGCATATTCGACGCTCGGCCATTTCGCCGACCCGCTGCTGAGCACGATGGACCGGTGGAGCGACGACGAGATGGTCGGGACGATCTTCCACGAGCTCGCGCACCAGGAGGTCTACGTCAAGGGCGACACCGCCTTCAACGAGTCGTTCGCGACCTTCGTGCAGCGCGAGGGCCTTCGGCAGTGGCACGCCGACAACCACCTGCCGCCGCCGGATCCCGCCATCGCCGACCGCCAAAGGCAGTTCACCGAACTGGTGCTCGCCACGCGCGAGAAGCTGCAGGCCCTGTACACGAGCGGCGCGTCCGATGCGGAAAAGCGTGCCGGCAAGGCGCAGGCGTTCGCTGACCTGCGTCGCAACTATGCGCACCTGCGCGACAACGAATGGCATGGTTATCAGGGCTACGATCATTGGTTCGACGCGCCCATCAACAACGCCAAGCTGGCGCCGTTTGGCCTCTACGACCGGGGCGTGCCCGCGTTTGCCGCCCTGTTCGAGCGGTGCGGCGGGAACTGGACGCGCTTCTACGCCGCCGTGCGGAAGCTCGGCGGCGACCCGGCGAAGCAGCGCGACGCGTTCCTCAAAAGCGCCTCCGCCACGTCAGCCGGCAACTGACGCAGGTCAAGATTTCCGGCGCCCGCGCGGCGCATGCTTGGCGCGGCTTCCTCCGCTCCCGGACTCCGCATGAACGCGACTGCCGACACGCCGACCTACCAAGCCTATCCATTCGACGCCCGCGCCATTGCGCACCGTTTCCGACATTCGGCCATCTTCGGCGCGCTGGATGCGCTGGAGCCCGGCGAGGCGATGCGTTTCGTCAACGACCACGATCCGATCCCGCTGCTACGCCAGATGCAGCAGCGCTACGGCGACCACATCGCGGTGATCTACCGGCAGCGCGGCGGTGAGGGTCCCGTAGTCATCGATTTCGTGGTGGCGCAGTAATGGCGTTCCCGGATTTCTTCGCCGAAGTGCCGGCAATCCGGTTGCACGACGGGCTCGCGCAACTGCTGGGGGCCAGTGACGACGGCATGATCGAGTACCACTACGCCGACGCGGTGAGGCTGGCCGGGCACTCCTGCCCCACCGTCGCCGGCGGGTGGCTCAGCGCGCGCGCCGCGCTGCGTCACCTGTATCCCGACAGCATGCCCGAGCGCGGCGGCATCAGCGTGTACCTGGACGACGCCGAAGACGCCGGCGTCACCGGCGTGATAGGCCAGGTGCTGACGCTCGTCACCGGTGCCGCGGTCGCCAACGGCTTCAAGGGGTTGGGCGGCCGGTACGCACGCAACCACCTGCTGCACTACGCGCAAGGCGACGTCGCAGGCGTGCGTTTACGCCGCAACGACACCGGCGATGAAGTCGAA
Organism: Rhodanobacteraceae bacterium; assembly: GCA_035701405.1. GTDB lineage: Bacteria > Pseudomonadota > Gammaproteobacteria > Xanthomonadales > Rhodanobacteraceae > 66-474. Next base: position 78 of record DASSNH010000074.1, on the reverse strand, counting down.
ATCGAAATCGATGCGAGCTCGATACCGCCCGATCCAATGCAGCGCCTGCTGATCCAGCTCGTGCTTTCCGGGCAGGCC
>DASSNH010000073.1:0-2129 GCA_035701405.1 Rhodanobacteraceae bacterium | reverse complement strand
CTGCGCGAATCGGGCGAATGGTGGACCCGGGCGCAGGAACTTTCGGCCGACGAACTTTCCGCGTCGCTCGGCCCCAAGCCGGCCGCGGGTCATGCCGGCGAACCGGCCGCCAAGCCGAAACGCCGGCGGCGGCGCGGCGGCCGGCGCCGCCCCGCGGGGGAAGCGCGGCCGACCTCGCAGGACTGAAGCATGCCGGGGCCGTTTGCCGCGTACGTGGCGCTGGGCAGCAACCTGGACGATCCCGAAGCGCAGGTCGAAGGCGGTTTCGCCGCGCTGGCGGCGTTGCCAGGCACGCGGCTGCGCGCCCGCTCGCGCCTGTATCGCACGCCGCCGTGGGGCGTCGTCGACCAGCCCGCCTTCGTCAATGCGGCGGCGGCGCTCGAAACCTCGCTCGCGCCCCGCGCGCTGCTCGAGGCGCTACTCGCGATCGAGGCCGGCGCGGGACGGGTACGTGGCGTCCGCAACGGCCCCCGAACGCTCGACCTGGACCTGCTGGCGTACGGCGACTGCGAGTTGCGCGAAGCGGGACTGACCCTGCCGCACCCGCGGCTGCACGAGCGGGCCTTCGTGCTGTTGCCGTTGGCCGACGTCGCGCCCGGGTTCGACGTGCCGGGGCAGGGCCGCGTTGCCGATCTGCTGGCCAACGTCGACACGACTGGCTGCGTCGCCATCGACGGGTGAGCTTCGATCGGAGGGGTGGTGTGAAAAAAGCCGGGTCGTGGAGCGCCGTTGGCGTGTCGGCGACGCGGAGCGGCTTCGCGGCGAGCACATCCGGAAGTCGCGCGATCAGGGACGATCGCACGAGCAAACCCCGCTCCAATATACTTTTTCGATGCTCAAGGTTCATCGTGACATCGCAGGGCCATGCCTGGCCCCCGGCGGCTGCGTGCTTACGATCGGCGCGTTCGACGGACTGCACCGCGGACACGCCGCGTTGCTGGCGAAGGTGCGCGAACGCGCGACGAAGCTCGGCCTCGTCGCCGCGGCGGTGAGTTTCGAACCGCTGCCGCGCAGCTATTTTTCGCCCGCGCCGGTCAAGCGCCTGTCCTCGGTCCGCGAAAAGCTGTGCGGGTTCGTCGATGCCGGCATCGACCAATTGCTGCTGTTGCGCTTCAACGCCGAACTGGTGGCGATGCCCGCGGACGATTTCGTGCGCGAGGTGCTGGTCGCGCGGATGGGGGCGCGAGAAATCTGGGTCGGCGCCGATTTCCGCTTCGGCCACAACCGCGTGGGCGACGTGGCGCTGCTCGAAGCCATGCAAGGCGAAGGTCCCTACGAGGTGCGCGTGCTGGACGCGATCTCGACCGGCGACGACGAGCGCGTGTCGGCCTCGCGGGTGCGCGGGGCGCTGGGCTTCGGGGATTTCGCGCACGCGGCGGTGTTGCTGGGGCGCCCCTTCACGATGAGCGGCCGGGTGGTGCGCGGCCAGGGCATCGGCCGTGACCTCGGTTATCCGACCGCCAACATCCGGCTGGGCACGCGGGTGTCGCCGGTGTCCGGGATCTTCGCGGTGCGCGTGCGCGTCGGCGACCGCTGGTGGCCGGGCGTCGCGAGCCTCGGCGTGCGCCCGACGGTCGCGGGCGGGGGCGAGCCGCTGCTGGAAGCACACCTGTTCGACTTCGATGGCGACCTCTACGGCCAGCGCATCGAAGTCGAGTTCGTCGCCAAGCTGCGCGACGAGGAAAAATTCGCCGACCTGGACGCGCTGCGTGCGCAGATGGATCGCGATGCCGCCGAAGCGCGGCGCATCCTTGCCGACATATCCACCGTTTCCGGAGCGTTCGCGTGAGCCGCGACTACAAGCAGACCATCAATCTTCCACGCACCGCCTTCGCGATGAAGGCCGATCTCGCCAGGCGCGAGCCGGCGATGCTGGCGGATTGGGAAAGCACGCGGCGTTACGCCGAACTGCAGGACCGCACCGGCAAGCGCGAGCGCGCGTACATCCTGCACGACGGCCCCCCTTATGCGAATGGCAAGATCCACCTGGGGCACGCGGTCAACAAGATCCTGAAGGACATCGTGGTGCGCTCGAAGCTGATGGCGGGCTTCCGCTCGCCGTACGTGCCGGGCTGGGATTGCCACGGGTTGCCGATCGAGATCGCGGTCGAGAAGAAGTACGGCAAGGT
>DASSNH010000072.1:0-7000 GCA_035701405.1 Rhodanobacteraceae bacterium | reverse complement strand
ATGACTTTCACGGTGTTGCGCGCGATGACCCTGCCGGGTGCCTGCACGTCGTAGGTATCCCAGTCACCCACGAAGAAATCGAACTGGCGGTAGGCCGGCGCATCGCACGACGCTGACGCAGGCTCGGCCGCAAGCGGCGGCGATGCCGCCAGGCCGAGCAGGACGAACAGGTACAGTCGGCAATGCCAATGCATGAGCGCCTCCGCGGTCGCGAATGCCTGAAAACGCACGACTTCGACTTGCCGCCGAAGTGTAACCAACGCCCTCCGCGTGTCGACCGCGGCCACAAAGCTCGTCCTGATTTGTCCGCAAACCCGCCGACCAGTCGATCCATCAAGATGCAGCGCTGGCTCGTGCCGTATGCTCCGCCCACCGCCACCCGCGGAATGCGCCATGAACCCTACCGGCCTTCGCCGTCGCAGTCCCATGTCACGCATCGCAACGCACCTCGCATTGGCGATGCTGTTGGCCGCACCGTGGCGCGTTGCCATGCCGTCATCCGATTCGCAGCAGCAACAGGTGCTTGCCGCGGAACGCGCGTTCGCCGCGTCCATGGCCAATCGAGATCTGCCTGCGTTCGCCCATCACGTTTCCGGGGAAGCCATCTTTTTCACTGACACTGGCGTACTGCGCGGCAAGCAGGAAGTGATTGCGGCGTGGTCGCGGCTCTTCGAAGGCAAGACCGCACCATTCTCGTGGGAGCCGGACCGTGTGGAAGTGCTGCAATCCGGCACCCTGGCGTTGAGCACCGGACTGGTCCGCGATCCGGACGGCAAGGTGATCGGCCGTTTCAACTCGATATGGCGCCGGGAAGCACCGGGCGTCTGGCGCGTCGTCTTCGACAAAGGCGGTCCGGCGGAACCATGGGACAGGGACTGATTCGCTGGCCCGTGACGCACGTCCCGTGGAAGTGTTGCCGCCGTCAGCGCAAATAACACGGCCCCGTTTCGCGCACTTCCATGGTCGCCCACTCGGCGGCCGGGCAAAGCGCGGCGAGCTCGACGGCTTCCTCGCGGGTGGCGCAATCGACCAGGAAGAATCCACCGATCATTTCCCGCGTTTCGGCGAAGGGGCCGTCACGCAGGCTGCGCTTGCCGCCGCGGACTTGCAGGCGCCGGCCTTCGGAATCGTTCCGCAAGGACGAGTAGGCGCGAAGCACGCCGCGTGCTTTCAGGTCCTCGGCGTAATCCAGCATGCGCTGGTACACCGCCTTGCCCTCTTCCTCGGTGCGCTCGGCGCGCTGGCCGCGCGGTTCGGCTACGAACAACATGTAGGCCATCGATCTCTCCCTGGAAATGCCCGGTTGGGCTTCGCTGCGCTCGGCACCAACCTACGTGGTCCGCTCGGCAGGGCGGGCATTGCCCGCCGGTCACGAAGTGTGGCGGACGGTGTCCGCCCTGCGCATGAAAACCCGCCTGGGGAAGCGTCCGGGCTCCAAACGAAATGCGGGATTCGATTGTTCATGGCCCATCCCCCTCCCCGCCTGCCCCTTGAAGGGGCAGGTGGACAGCGGTCATTCCGTCGCCGCACGCTGCGGCGCGCTGGCGCAACAATTCCGATTCGCGGTCGTTGCCGGTCAGCGTGGCCGCCCGCTCGAATTCCGCCCGCGCTTCGTCCAGGCGTCCCAGCTTGAACAGGAGGTCGCCGCGTACGCTGGGAAGCAGATGGTAGTCGCGCAGCACCCGCTCCTGCCGGAGACCGTCGACCAGCCGCAGCCCGGCTTCCGGGCCCTCGGCCATGGAGACCGCGACTGCGCGGTTCAATTCCACTACCGGCGAGGGCGCGACTTCCGCGAGGCGCGCGTACAGCGACGCGATCCGCGTCCAGTCGGTGTCTTCCGCGTGCAAGGCCCGGGCGTGGCAAGCCGCGATCGCGGCCTGCAGCGCGTAGTTGCCATCGGCGCCGCCGAGTTGCTCCGCGCGTTCCAGCGATGCCAGGCCGCGCCGGATCAGCAAGCGATCCCAGCGGGCGCGGTCCTGCTCCAGCAGCAGGACCGGGCTGCCGTCCGCGGCGGTGCGCGCGTGCAGGCGGGAGGCCTGGATTTCCATCAGCGCGACGAGGCCGTGCACTTCGGGTTCGCGCGGCGCGAGCCCCGCCAGCACCCGGCCGAGCCGCAAGGCTTCCTCGCACAATGCCGGCCGCGCCCAGTCGCCACCGGCCGTCGCGGCGTAGCCTTCGTTGAAGACGAGGTACACGACTTCCAGCACGCTCGCGAGGCGCGCCGCGAGTTCCTCGCCGCGCGGCACCGCGAACGGAACCTTCTTTTCCGCAAGCGTGCGCTTGGCCCGCACGATCCGCTGCGCCACCGTGGCTTCGGGCACCAGGAACGCGCGGGCGATTTCCGGGGTCGTGAGGCCGCCCAGCATCCGCAGGGTCAACGCCACCTGCATGTCGCGGGTGAGCACCGGATGACAGGCGGTGAAGATCAGCCGCAGCAGGTCGTCGCCGATGTCGTCATCCAGCGCGTCCGCGTTGTCCGGTGCGTGCGCCATGGCGTCAGGTTGGAGTTCGTGCCCGATCGCGGCCTGCTTGTCGTCGCGCATCCGGTCGTGGCGCAACTGGTCGATCGCGCGGCGCTTCGCCGTGGTCATCAGCCACGCGCCGGGGTTGTCGGGGACACCGTCGCCGGGCCAGCGTTCCAGCGCCGTGACCAGGGCTTCCTGCGCCAGGTCCTCCGCCAGCCCGACGTCGCGCAGCATGCGCGCGAGTCCCGCGATCAGGCGCGGCGCCTCGATCTTCCAGACCGCTTCGATGGTGCGATGGGCATCGGCCGTGGTCATCGCGGCCGATCACACCATCGCCACGCCTCCGGCGCAAGCGCCCGATGCGGACGCGTTCAGGCCTCGGCGATCTTCCCGCGCAACCGCTCTTCCCGCTCGCGGATTTCGGGCGTGACGGCATCGCCGAAATCGTCCATCTCGAACACCGGCCGCAATTCGATTTCCATGCCGCCGTCGAACGGCGCCCGCTTGATCCATTCGATCGCCTCGTCCATCGAACGCACCTGCCACAACCAGAAGCCGGCGACCAGCTCCTTGCTCTCGGAAAAAGGCCCATCGATCACGGTGCGCTGCTTGCCTTCGAAGCGCACCCGCGCCCCTTTCGAACTCGGATGCAGGCCTTCGCCCATCAGCATCACGCCGGCTTCCACCAGTTGTTCGTTGAACTTGCCCATGGCAGCCAGTTCCTCGGTATTCGGCATGCCGCCGCCTTCCGACTCCGGGCTCGCCTTCACGATCACCATCACGCGCATGACTTGTCTCCAGCACCGGCAACGCGCCGGTTTCAGGAAAGCGACGAATCGGCGGCCGGGAAATCGACAAATCGCGGATTTTGACCGGCATCAGGGTAGCCAGGACACCACGATCCCATCATGAGAGGATTGCACGAGGCTCGACCGACATGTCCCCCATTACCCCCGACGCCGCCAGCCGGCCTGCACCGGCGCCCCTGCACCCGTTTCGTCCCCTGTTTTTCTGCGCGGCGCTGTTCGCCAGTCTCGGGATGCTGGCGTGGGGTGCGTTCTGGCACATGGGCTGGCTGCCGCCCACCACGCTGGATCCGCTCTCGTGGCACGCCCACGGCATGCTGTACGGGTTCGGCAGCGCATTGGTCGGCGGATTCCTGCTGACCGCATCTGCCAACTGGACCGGAATACCGACCACGACGCGGCGCGGATTGTTGCTGCTCACGGCAACCTGGGTGATCGCGCGCGTGCTTTTGCTGACACCGCTGCCCTTGTGGGTGGGGGCCCTGTTCGACGTCGGTTACCTGTTCGGCCTGGTGTTCCTGGTCGCGCGCGTGCTGTGGTTGTCGCGCAACAAGCGCAACGCCTTCCTGATTGGCATCCTGCTGGTTTTCACGGGGCTCGACATCGCGTTCCATGCGGGCGCGCTCGCCGGCAACGGCGTGGTCAGTACGCGCGCCCTGGTCGGCGCGGTGGACCTGCTGATGGTGCTGATGCTGGCGATCGGCGGGCGGGTGATTCCGTTCTTCACCAGCCGCAAGCTGCCCGGCCACCGGTCCTGGACCCACCACTACCTGATCTGGGCCGTCAACGGCGGTGGCGCGATGGTGCTGTTGTGGGACATCAGTGGCGTGCCCGGCATGGCGCGCGGCGCGCTGATGCTCGCCGTCGCCCTGTTCGCGCTGGCGCGCCTCGTTGGCTGGCGCGGCTGGCGCACCTGGCGCGAACCGATGCTGTGGGTGCTGCACCTGGGTTACCTGTGGCTGGCGGTGGGCCTGATCGTGCGCGGGCTGGCGCTGGTCGGCGTCTATGCGATGCCCGAGATCGACACCCTGCACGGGATCACCGTCGGCGCACTGGGCACCCTGTCGCTGGCGATGATGACGCGCGTCGCACAAGGCCACAGCGGCGTGCCGATCCGGTCCAACGCGGCCCTGACCGTCATGTTCGTGCTGCCGACCATCGCCGCTGCCGTACGCCTTTGCCACAACCAGCCCGGCGGTTGGGTATGGGCGGCAGCGTTGTGGTTCGCCGCGTACGTGATCTACCTGGTCGCGATCGGGCCGCTGCTACTGCGCGGGCGCGTCGCCGCCGCGGCTTGATTTTGCCGCCACCGCCACCGGCAGGCGTATCATTGGCCCGGCATTCGGCCGGCATCATTTTCCGGAGGCGTTCGGGATACGGACATGAAAACGCCAATGATTTCGGTAACTTTGCGGACACTGTTCGTGTTGCTGGTGATCCCCGCCGTGGCATCGTGCGCCCCGCTCACGGACGCGGGCGCGGCCGCGCACACGGCAGTGCCTGTCCCCAAGGTCGACGCGCCCCTGGCAAGCCGTTCCGGCAACGCCACCGCCGTGCTGGCCGGCGGCTGCTTCTGGGGCATGCAATGGGTGTTCGAACACGTGCCCGGCGTGGTCAACGTGACCTCCGGCTATTCGGGCGGCGCAGCCACGACCGCGGCATACGGGCAGGTCAGCGAAGGCGATACCGGCCACGCCGAAGCGGTACGGATCACCTACGACCCTTCCAGGGTCACTTACGGACAACTGTTGCGTGTGTATTTCTCGGTGGCGACCGATCCAACCGAACTCGACCGGCAGGGCCCGGACACCGGCACGCAGTACCGGGGCGTGGTCTTCTATGCCGACCCGGAACAACAAGAAGTAGCGAAGGCCTACATCGCACAACTCGGGGCGGCGCACGTGTTCGCGCGGCCGATCGTGACGCAGCTGGTGCCGTTGAAGGCGTTCTATCCCGCCGAGAACTACCACCAGGATTACGCGCGCCTGCACCCCGACGCGCTTTACATCGCGATCAACGACGCGCCCAAGGTCGCGGCGCTGCAGCGCGAATTGCCGGACCTGTATCGCGCGCAGCCGGTGGTCTGGCACGACGCCACTTCGAACGTGATCACGGTCGACCTGCACTGAGACTCGTGGCGGCATCAACGATCGCAGCAGCGGCGCTGCCGCTGCACCGGCGGACACGGCACGTCGCCGTACGAGCAGAACACGCAACAATCTCCCGGCTTCGGGCGCAGCAGCTTGCCGCAGCCGGCGCATGGGTGAAAGAACACGCACGCGTTCTCCGGCATGGTTTCCACATCCCGATGTCCGCAGAATGGGCACGTGATCGTGGATTTCCGGATCGCTTCGACGTGTTCCTGCCCGCGCGTGTTCACGACCCCATGCTACGCCGGTCGATTTGCCAGGACCACGCGCGTGCGCCCGCATGGTCGACGTGTCACTCGACCCTGAACCGGCTTTCAGGTGATTTGCGCCGAATGCCCGAATCGGCGACACACGGAACCCGCGCGTGAACTACCGCCATGCCTTCCACGCCGGCAACTTCGCGGACGTCTTCAAGCACGCAGTCCTGCTGGCGCTGCTGGATGCGCTGACCGCCAAGGACAAGCCCTTGTGCTATTTCGACAGCCACGCGGGCCGAGGCGCGTATCGGCTGGACGATGCGGAGGCGCTGAAGACCGGCGAATGGCGTGACGGCATCGGGCGGCTGTTCGGGAACACGCAAGCGCCCGCACCCTTGCAGCGCTACGTCGCCGCGGTGCGCACGTGCAATCCGGACGGCGTGCTGCGCACCTATCCCGGTTCGCCCCTGCTGGCGGCCCGGGCGCTGCGCGCTGGCGACCGGCTGGTGCTGTGCGAGATGCAGGACGACGAGGCCGCCGCGTTGCGCGCGCTTTTCCGCGACGACGGGCGGGCCCATGTCCACCGGCGCGACGGCTACGCCGCATTGAACGCGCTTCTTCCACCAGGGGAACGTCGCGGCCTGGTGTTGATCGATCCCCCGTTCGAAGCGCAGGAAGGCGAATTCGGCGCCATCGAGGCGACGCTCGCGAAAGCGCACGCGCGCTGGCCGAACGGCGTGTACGCGGTGTGGTATCCGATCAAGTCGCACCGCGCGATAGCGCCGTTCCACCGGCACCTGTCCCAGGGCCCGTTCGAGCGGGTGCTGGTCGCGGAACTGATGGTGCTGCCGGACGATTCGCCGCTGCGTCTGAATGGCTGCGGGATGCTGGTCGCGAATCCGCCGTGGCAAGTCGATGAAGCCCTCGCCGGGCTCCTGCCTGCGCTGCGCGCCGTGCTGGCGCAATCGCCGCGCGCTTCGCAGCGCGTGCGGTGGCTGTGCGGCACATGAATGCGGTGGCGGCTGGTGCGCCCGCACAGACCGTTTCTGACTATCCTTCGACATAGGCGCCGAGTCGGAGAATGGCCATGCGAACGTCCTGGTACCGGATGCCCCGGCTGCTGCTGTCGCTCGCATTACCCGCGGCGATCGCGGCCTGCGCACCGGCGCCGATCTACAAGACGGGCGGCCCGTCCAGCGTGATGGCCACGCCGCAGCAAGTCGCCACGTCGCCCGCCAATTTCCGGAACCTGGAAGTCGTCTGGGGTGGCGAGGTCATCGGGGTCCACAATTTGGCCGACCACAGCGAGGTCGAGATCCTGGCCTACCCGCTGGATTCCTCGCAGCGACCGCGCCTGAAGGAACCCCCGACCGGACGCTTCC
>DASSNH010000071.1:0-2209 GCA_035701405.1 Rhodanobacteraceae bacterium | reverse complement strand
CTGCTGCGCGCGGCGCGCGCGTTCCTCGACCCGATGTTGAACCTCGGCCTCATCACGCGCCAGCGCGCGCACGACATCCTGGTCGATGACGTCGGCATCTCCGAAGCCTTCGCGCGCGAGGAACTCGACCGCTTCATGTTCCGCTCGCCGGGACAGGCCACCGCATATTTCTACGGCTACTCACGGATCCTGGAGCTGCGCGCGCACACCGAGATCGCGCTGGGCGACAAGTTCGACCTGCAGCAATTCAACGATTTCCTGCTCGCGCAGGGCTTGCTTCCGCCGGATCAACTGGCCAAGGCAGTCGAGACCAAATTCATCCCGTCCCACCAGAAATGAAAGTAGGGCGGCCCATGCCCGCGACCGTCGCAACATCGGGCGATCGCGGCCATCGGCCGCTCCTGCACGATTGCGGGCCTGCGGGCGGACACCGCCCCGCAGTATCGGCGGGTTGTCCGCCTATTTGCTGATGGTGAATTTCCCGAAATCGACGCCGAGATTCCAGCCCTTGCCGGTGCCGCTCAGGGCCAGGGACACGTTGCCCTTGGTCATCACGGTACCGCGCGCGGAATTCGCCGCGCCCGCATGGGCCTCGCCGACCACGTAGGTGCCGAGGATCTCGCTGATGTCGTAGATGCCGGAGAACTTGCCGACGCCGTCGATGTTGGATTTGCCGAAGCTGAGGCCGCCACCGCGGCTGCGCAGGTTGACCTGCATGTGCTGGCCATTGCTGCAGCTCACCTGGCCGCTTCCGTCGGCCTTCTTGTAGAACGCCGACCAGCCATGGAGTTCGAAGGTCATCCGGCAGGTGATTTCGTTGGCGGCGCTGGCGTTTCCGGCATACAGCAGTGGCGCGCCGGCGAGCAGTGAGACGAGGGCGAGCATGGGTGCGCGTGACATGGGGCTTCTCCTTCTGGTCGCGTGAGACGAGTTGGAGGCATTCTTGCGCGCCGCCCCGTCTCCGTCATGTGACGCCGCCACGCACGTTCAGGTTTCGCGGTGCCGCGTTCAGCTTTGACGATGCGCCTACAGCTCGTGGCCGAACTGTGCCTTGAACTCGTCGGCGAATCCGTCCGGATCGAAGCGATGGTTCTGGGTGCCCGGGTGGGCGATCTTGATCGCCCCGAGCAACGAGGCCACCCGGCCGACGTTCGGCCAGTCCATGCCCGCAAGGATTCCATGGATCAGCCCCGCCCGGTAGGCGTCGCCGCAGCCGGTCGGATCGACCACCTCGCGTGGCTTCGCGGGTGGAATGTCATGGGACTTGCCGCCAGCGTGGATGGTGGAGCCTTCGGCGCCGTGGGTCACGATGTAGGCCTTGACCCTTTCGGCGATCTCGCCTTCGGACCAGCCGGTGCGCTCGCTGAGCAGGCTCGCCTCGTAGCTGTTCACGGCCACGTAGTCGGCCTGTTCGATGAAGGCGCGGAATTCCTCGCCGGAGAACAGCGGCAGCGCCTGCCCCGGATCGAAGATGAAGGGGGTGCCGCGGGCGGCGAACTCGACCGCGTGCTGGAGCATCCCCTCGCGCCCGTCCGGGGCCACGATGCCGATCGCGGCTTCCGCGACCTCGCCCGCGTGGTTCAGGTGGCTCTCCATCATCGCGCCCGGGTGGAAGGCGGTGATCTGGTTGTTGTCCCTGTCGGTGGTGATGAAAGCCTGCGCCGTGAAGGTGCCCGGCACTTCCCGGACCCGGTCGAGGCGGATATCGAGCCCCTCGAACCATTCGCGGTAGGGCCCGAAGTCCTGGCCCACCGTCGCCATCGGGATCGGCTCGCCCCCGAGGAGCTTCAAGTTGTAGGCGATGTTGCCGGCGCATCCGCCGAACTCGCGGCGCATCCGCGGGACCAGGAACGACACGTTCAACATGTGCACCTTGTCCGGCAGGATGTGGTTCTTGAACTGGTCGTCGAACACCATGATGGTGTCGTAGGCCATGGAGCCGCAGATCAGCGCAGCGGGCATCGGTTGGTTCCCTTTCGGCAGGCACAAGGGCGTGATCGTAACGGTTGCGCCGGGCGGTTTCGAGCGCACCCGCCGCCGGGCCCCCGAATGGCGCATGGCGGCGCGTGATTTTGAGGATTCCGTCCTTGCGCGGCATCCCCCTGCTGACTAGACTGGCGCGTTCTGCCTACCCGCCATACGTCTCGGGCTCGCGATGTTCAAACTGTTCCGCGGCATCTTCTCCAACGACCTTTCGATCGACCTCGGT
>DASSNH010000070.1:0-2536 GCA_035701405.1 Rhodanobacteraceae bacterium | reverse complement strand
ACACGCGGCGGCTGGTGCAACTGACCGTCGACGACAACGATGCGACGTCGAAACTGATGGACATGCTGCTGGCCAAGAAACGCGCATCCGACCGACGCAACTGGCTCGAAGAAAAGGGTGATCTGGCGTCGCTCGAAGTGTGAGGAAGCCAGGGACACGGGAACACAAACCCATCGCCATCCCAGTGAAAGCCGGGCCGCGATGGCAGGATGCCGGAGCGGACACCGGCGAAGCCGATGGCTCAACGGGCCGCCGTCGCGGCCTGTCATCCATTTCGCGCTTGCTTTACTTGCACGCAGAAACCCGGATTCGGGCTTTCGCCGGAATGACAGGCAAATCCTGTTTCGCTGGCGACGTTGCGACCATTCTCTCTACGAGCGCCGATGCGTGCCTGGCGTAGCGTCGGCGTGAGTCTTCCACAATCGCCTCAATTGGCGTGCCGATCCGATTCCTGCACTCTCCGCGGCGGCCTCGACGCTGCTTCCGCTCGCCAGCGCCTGCCGCGCTAATGCGACGCGCAGGCGCGCGTGGTAGTCGTGCACCGACATGCCCGCTGAGTCGCGAAAACGTCGCGTCAATGTCCTTACGCTCATGTGGCCGAGCCCGGCCAGTTGCGCCAGCGTCCAGTCGCGCTGCGGTGCGCGTGCCAGGAGATCCTGCACCTGATGGACGCGCGCGTCCATGTGGTTGCGGCCTTCGAGCCAGGGCGACAGCGCAGGATCGTCGGGCGCGCGCCGCAGGTACACGACCATCTCCCGCGCGACTTCGACCGAAAGCCGCGGCGACGTCATTTGCGCGATCAGGTGCAACGCCAGGTCGATGCCGGCGGTGATGCCGGCGCTGGTGCAGATGTTTCCGTCCTCCACGAACACGCGGCTGTCCAGCACCTCGGCATGGGGCGCGATTCTGCGCAGCGCCGCGATCAACGTGTGGTGGGTGGTGCAGCGCCGGCCTTCCAGCAGTCCGGCGCGTGCGGCGATCAGCGCTCCCGAACACACGCAGGCCAGGCGCGGTAGCGGCGTGAGCCGCCGCAACCAGGAGGTGACCGCCTGGGTTCCGTGCGAATCGTGCGCGGCGGCGTCACCCGCCACGCCGCACACGACCAGCAGGGCGCCGGGCTCGACCCGCTCCGGCAAGGGTTCGACCCCGGACAAACCGGGACCGATCGAAGTGTCGACCATTTGGCCCGAATCGATCGCCGCCGTCGTTCGCAGGCGAAAGCGTGCTCCGAAGCTGGCCGCGATGCGGAACGCCTCGGCCGCGCCGGCGAAATCCAGCAGGACCACGCCGGGCGGCAACACGAACCAGACGTCAGTCGTCGGCGAGCAGGGCATCGACGCCGCGGATGCGGGCAAAGCGTCCATCGAGCACCAGTTCCGTGCGCTGCTTGATCTCGTCCACATCGTAGCGGCGACCACTGGCGGCGTGGACCATCGGAAAGGTCAGCGTTGCCTCGGTCACGAAATCGACATCGAAGCCGAGGTCGGAAGCGACGCGCGTGGTGGTTTCGCAACACTGCTCGGTGCGGATTCCAATCACGACGACGCGACGAATGCCGCGATCGCGCAACCAGACTTCCAGGCCGGTGTCGGTAAACGCGTTGTGCACGCCCTTGCGGAAGGTCACCGCCACATTTTCCGGCATCCACTCAAGCGGCTGTACCAACCCCGCAGCAGGGCCGAACGGGCCATCATTGCTTTCCTGGTGCAGGATCTGCACCACCGGCCAGCCGCGTTCCGCGGCAGCGTGCAGCACCCGCAGCGTGGCGGCGCGGAAAGCCGGTACGTCATCGTCGCGCCAATATGGAGCGCGCAGGAAGGATTGCTGGATGTCGACGGCGAGCATCGCGGTATCGGCAGACATGGACAAATTCCATCGGATCGGGAGGCGTCATTGTGGGCAGCCGGAATGCCGCCGGCGAGCACCAACCCGGACCGCATGCGGACGGATCGGGCCATGCGCGCCGGCGCGGGGCAGCGGCGCTCCCGCTTTGCGCGTGGTCGCGGCGGCGCTATGGTGGCGACTTGGCTCCCGCGAGAATCGGACCATGGCGCTGACGCCGCCGTTCAACCTGCAACGCTGGATCGATGAACACCGCCATCTGCTGAAACCGCCGGTCGGCAACAAGTGCATCGTCGACGGCGACTTCATCATCATGATCGTGGGCGGTCCGAATTCGCGCAGCGACTATCACTGGGACGAGGGCCCGGAATTCTTCTACCAACTGGAAGGCGAAATGGTGTTGCGCGTGCAGGACGACGGCCAGCGCCGCGACCTGCCGATCCGCGCCGGCGAGATGTTTTATCTGCCGCCGCGCACGCCGCACTCGCCGCAACGGATGCGCGACTCGATCGGCCTCGTGATCGAGCGGCGACGCCTGTCCCACGAAAAGGACGGCCTTTTGTGGTTCTGCGAAAAATGCAACCACAAGCTCTACGAGGAATACTTCACCCTCGGCAGCATCGAAAGCGATTTTCCGCCGGTGTTCGAGCGCTATTACGGTTCTCTGGAAGCGCGCACCTGCAAGCAATGCGGG
>DASSNH010000069.1:0-12697 GCA_035701405.1 Rhodanobacteraceae bacterium | reverse complement strand
GGATTTCCTCCGGCCGGCCGAGGAAAATCCCGCGCAATACCAGCGCGAACACGCGCTCCGGGTGCGCCTCCGCATAGGCCAGCGCGAGGGTCGAACCCCACGAACCGCCGAACACCATCCAGCGAACGATGCCGAGGTGTGCGCGGATCTTCTCGATATCGTCCACGAGTTCCTGGGTGGTGTTGTCCTCGAGGTCCGCGAACGGCGTGGACCGTCCCGCACCGCGCTGGTCGAACAGCACGACGCGCCAGCGCGCGGGATCGAAGAATCGCCGGTGGTAACGCGCGAGCCCCGCGCCGGGCCCGCCGTGCAGGAACACCACCGGCAGGCCGTCGGGATTGCCGCATTCCTCGAGATACAACGTATGCCGGTCGGAGACCGGAAAACGCCCGGTACGGTACGGCTCGATTTCGGGGTACAGCTCTCGCACGAGTCCCTCGCCGTTTGCCTACGATGTCACGGAAAGCCGTGCTCCCGAACCCGCAACGCGAAAATCGCCAGGAAGATCAGCAACAGCAGCGCCGTCAGCATGCGATTGCGCCGCGTGCGATCCCCGTGGATCGCCCAGCAGGCCAGAACCACGCAAAAAACGGCATTGCTGGCCATTCGTAGCCTGTCGGTGTACGGCGCCACCACAAGACCGACGAGAACGGAAGCGGCTGCAATCGCAGAAACGATGCGCATCGCGGCATTCAGTTCGAGCGGTGAGCGAGGTTCGGATTGCATGGCGGCGATTCAGATCCGGTAGCCGCGATGGATCGCCACGATCCCGGCCGAAAGATTGCGCACTTCGACGTTGCGAAAACCCGCGGCTTCCAGCATCGCCTTGAGCGTCGCCTGGTCGGGATGTTTCCTGATCGATTCGGCGAGGTAACGGTAGCTGTCCCGATCGTGCGCGACCAGCTTGCCGATCCGCGGCAGCACCTGGAACGAATGGAAGTCGTACAGCGGTTTCAGCCAGTCCTGGTTGACCTTCGAGAATTCGAGGATCAAAACCCGGCCGCCGGGCTTCAGCACGCGGTGCATTTCCGCGAGTGCCTTGTCCTTGTCGGTGACGTTGCGCAGTCCGAACGCGATCGTCACCGCATCGAAGGACGCATCCGGAAACGGCAGCGCCTCGGCGTTCACCTGCGCGAATCGCAGGCCCCGGAGCAGGCCGCGATCCAGCAGGCGATCGCGTCCCGCGCGCAGCATCGCGGCGTTGATGTCGGCAACGACGACGTCGCCCTGCTTGCCGACGCGCGGCAGCAGCAGGGCCGCGATATCGCCGGTGCCGCCGGCGAGGTCCAGCACGCGGTCGCCGCGACGCACGCCCGACGTCGCGACGAAGAATCGCTTCCACAAGCGATGCACGCCGAACGACATCAGGTCGTTCATGACGTCGTATTTGCCGGCGACGGACGAGAACACTTCGCCGACCAGCCTCTGTTTTTCGGCGACGGGCACTTCGCGGTAGCCGAAGTGGGTTGTGGCGCCGGGGATACGCGTTTCTCTCATGCCCGCATGGTAACGCAGGCACAGGCGATGGCCGGGCATCGACACCAGCGGCGGGGCCAAGCCATGCAATGAAGCGCAGCGCCAATGATGCAAAAGCCATCCCCCTCATCGCACTACGTGCGCGTTCGCTTCGCTCCGCCGTCGTTCCGAAGGGGGAAGAAAAACCCGCCAGGTGCACGGCACCTGGCGGGCGAGTGGACTGCGCTCCGGCGGGCCGGATTCATTTCACGGGGTTGCCGTCCGCATCGATCACGTGGACTTCCCCGAGGTCGAGCGCACGCACCGGCTTCTCGATCTTGGAAAGATCGCCGACGATCACCCAGGTCAGGCGTGCCGGATGGATCACTTCCTTCGCCGCGGCATTCACTTCGCCATCCTGCTGCGCCTCGATCCGGCCCTTCAACGTCTGCACGTAGTCGTCGGGACGGTCGTACTTGACGATTCCCTCCATCGCGTTCAACACCGCCTGCGCGGTTTCGTACTGGCCCGGCATCTTGCGGATGTCGTTGTCCTTGATCTTCTGGATCTCCTTGTCGGTGAGCGGCTTGTCGCCCACCACCGCACGGGCTTCCTTCAGCACTTCCTCGGCGGACGGTGCGGTCTTGTCGGTCTGCACCGGCGCGTACATCAGGAACGGCCGCTGGCCGATCGCGCTGGGGCTGAAGCTGAAGGCGCCGTAGGCCCAGTGCTTGCCCTCGCGCAGGTTCATGTTGAGCCGCGAGGTGAAGGTGCCGCCGAACGCACCGTTCATGGTGCCAATCTCGAGGTTGTTGGGCGCCTTGGTGGATGGTGCGACCAGTCCCGCGATGATCACCGACTGCTGCGCGCCGGGTCGATCGACCAGGTACACGCTGGACTTCGCCGGGTACTCGACCTTGGCGAGGTTCTTGGCCGGGACCGGCGACGCCGGCGCCTTCCAGTCGCCGAACACCTTATCGAGCTGCGGGATGATCGCATCCAGCGTGGTGTCGCCCGCCACCAGGATCTTCATGTTGTCCGGGCGGATGTAGTCGTGGACGAACCCGCGCATGTCATCCGTGGTCAGCGACTTGATCGAGGCCTCGGTACCGGAGCCGGTGAACGGGATCGCGTAGGCGTTGCCCTTGCCGTACAGGATCGGCGGCAGCAGTCGCTGAGCCAGCGCGGTCGGCTGGGTCTTCTCCTGCGCGATGCCGGCGAGCCACTGGCCGCGCAGGCGGGCGACGTCGGCATCCCGGAAGGCCGGGTTGCGCACGATGTCCGCGTACAACGCCAGCGAGTCGGCGAGGTTCGCGTCCAGCGCGCTCATCCACGCGTTGCAGATGTCGAGGTCGCACCCGCTGGCGATCTCGGCGCCGAGGCGCTGCTTGCGCTTGGCGATCTCGACGGAGTCGAGGTCCCTGGTGCCTTCGTCCAGCATGCCCATCGTGAAACTGGAGGTGCCGAGCTTGCGGCCCTGGTCCGCGGCGTAACCCGCGTCGAACAGCGCCTCGACCTGCACCACGGGGATCGAGTGCCGCTCGGCCAGCACCACCTCGATGCCGTTCTTGAGCTTGCCGTGCTGCAGTTCCGGGAAGGTGAGGTCGGGGAACGCCGTCACCGTCGGCACGCCCTTGCTGCGGTCGATGTCGCCCTCCGTGACCTTGTAGTCGGCCTTGGGCGTGAGCTGGTCGGAGGGACGGCCCGGGATCGCGGCGCGGCCGGCGATCGTCGCGGCGTCCTCCGCCTCGACCTTGCCCGGCACCACGGTCAACGTGTAGTCGCCCTTGGACAGCCACTTGTCGGCGGCCGCCTTCACTTCGGCCGCGGTTGCAGCCATCGTGACTTCGTAATCCTTCTTCCACGCGCCGGGATCGCCGCGATAGACCTGGCCTTCGGCCAGCGTCACCGCCTTGCCCGAGAATCCGCCGATCCGTTCCAGGCCGCGGATGGTGGACGCCTGGTAGGTGGCCTTGACGCGTTCCAGTTCGTCGGCGGTCGGCCCGTCCTTCAGGAATTTCGACCATTCGTCGGCGATCGCGGCCTCGACTTTCTTCGGATCGACGCCCTTCTTCACGTCGACCTGCAGCAAGGTCATGTTTGCGAGTTCGAAGGTCATGTTGCCGACCGACACGTCGTCGGCCAGCTTGTCCTTGTAGACCAGCCGCTGGTACAGCCGCGAGGTCTTGCTGCCGCCAAGCACCTGCGCGGCGAGATCCAGCATCAGGCGATCGTTGCCCTCCGCATCCAGCCCCGGCGTGTTCCATTCGCGGTAGATGCGAACCTGCGCGACGTTGTCGGTCATCGTGCCCGACGTCGAGGTGTCACGCGCGGTGACCCATGCCTGCGGCCGCGGCACGCGCGGGCCGGCCGGGATGTCGCCGAAGTACTCCATGGCCTTTTCGCGGGCCTGCGCCGGGGTGATGTCGCCCACCAGCACGAGCGTGGTGTTGGCCGCGCCGTAGTAGTCCTTGAACCACTGTTTCACGGTGTCGAGCGAAGCGGCATTGAGATCCGCCATCGAACCGATGGTGTCGTGGTGGTAGGGATGGTTGGCCGGGAAGGCGTTCGCCTGGATGTCCTCGAAGGCGCGGCCGTAAGGCTGGTTTTCGCCCTGGCGCTTTTCGTTCTGCACCACGCCGCGCTGCTCGTCGAGTTCCGGCTGGCCGATCGCGCCGAGCAGGTGGCCCATGCGGTCGGATTCCATCCACAGCGCCATGTCGAGCGCCGTGGTCGGCACGGTTTCGAAGTAGTTGGTGCGGTCGAGCCAGGTCGTGCCGTTCATGCCGGTGGCACCGACCAGTTCGAATGGCTGGAAGTATTCACCCTTGTGGTGCTCCGAGCCCTGGAACATCAGGTGCTCGAACAGGTGCGCGAAGCCGGTCTTGCCTTCGGGCTCGTAGCCGGAGCCGACGTGGTACCACACGCTGACCGCGACGATCGGCGCCTTGTGGTCCTCGCTGACCACGACGGTGAGGCCGTTCGGCAGCGTGAAGCGGGTGTAGGGGATGTCGATGTCGAGCTTCGGAGCGGCAGCGGCGGCCTGGGCCGCTCCAGCGATGAGTGAAAAACCGAGCACTGCGAACCACGCCAACCAGTGCGAGCGCATGTGGAGTCCTCCCCGGACCATTGATTGTCACGAAACCGTAGCCGGAGCCATTCCACAAAGCAATCGGCCACAAGGCACGGTCGGCGCGGCCCGGGTTACACTTTGATTTGCTCGCATCCGTGCTCGCTGCTTCGTCGCGCGGTTGAGTGAGCGTGCCGGTTCGCCAGTTGTCAACTCCACCCCGGCCGTCCATGGCCTTGTTTTGGAGGAAGCCAGGGAAGCCGCCATGCAACGCTGCCTCGTCACCGGCGCCAATCGCGGACTCGGATTGGCCTTCGTCAGCGAACTGCTGGAACGCGGTGCGCGCGTCATGGCCTGCTGCCGTGACCCGGCGCACGCCCAGGTGCTCGATGCCCTGCGCGCAGCCCACGCCGACGAACTCGTAATCCACAGGCTCGATGTCGCCGACGCACAGGCGATCGAGGCGCTGCCTGCAGTGGCGGCAAGGCACCTGCAACGCATCGACCTGTTGGTGAACAACGCCGGGGTGCTGGTGTCGGGCGAGCGCTTCGGCAACGTCAAGGCGGAGTCGCTGGCGGAGAGTTTCGCGGTCAATGCCAGCGCGCCGCTCCTGATCACCCAGGCGTTGGCGCCGTTGCTGGCGCTCGGCAACAAGCCGCGCGTGCTCTGCGTCACCTCACAGATCGCCTCGATCGCGCAGTCGGCCCGTTTTCGCACCCTGAGCTACGCGATGAGCAAGGCCGCCCTCAACATGGCGGTGAAACGGCTCGCGGCGGAGCTGACGCCGCGAGGGATCGTGGTGCTTGCCGTCCATCCCGGCTGGCTGAAGACCGAGATGGGCGGCAAGGGCGCGACGCTTTCGCCTGCGGACTCCGCCCATGCGCTGCTCGGGCTCGTGGAGCGTGCCGGAAACGAGGAAGCGGGCACGTTCCTGGCCTACGACGGCGCAGCGCTGCCCTGGTAGCTGGCGCCCGTCCGGCTCCCTTGCGGCCCGCCGGCAGCGTGAACTGCGTCACATTCCGGGCCCGCCGCAGGCCGGGTTCGGCAAATCAGGCGCCGCGCGGCCGGCTCCGTGGCATGGGCATTGCTTCGAATCCCGTGCCGGGAACTCCGGCGACAGGGGACAGGGACATGAAAGTCGAATCAGTACTCATGCGCGGCATGTTCGCGATGGCGGCGCTCGCGGTCTTGTGCGGCATCATCCTGATGAGCCTGCACTGACCAGGCCACGGGGGACTTCCCGCCTGTGTCCGCGGCGCACGAGGAGCGCGCGCGGGCGGCGATAATGCCCCGGTGCTGCACGTCATCCTGTACCAACCCCAGATTCCCCCCAACACCGGGAACGCGATCCGCCTGTGCGCGAATGCGGGCACGTCGCTGCACCTGATCCGGCCGCTCGGTTTCGAGCTCGACCACGCCAAGCTGCGCCGCGCCGGGCTCGACTACCACGAGTTCGTGAACGTGATGGCGCACGATGATTTCGAGTCGTGCCTCGAGGCCCTGCAGCAACCACGCGTCTTCGCGTTCACCAGCCGTGCGCGGCATCGGTACACCGACACGCGTTTCGCCGATGGCGACGCCCTTCTGTTCGGTCGCGAGACGAACGGACTACCGGAAGCGGTGCTGCAGACGATTCCCGAGCCACGGCGGCTGCGCCTGCCGATGCAACCGGACAACCGCAGCATCAACCTGTCCAATGCGGTCGCGATCGCGGTGTACGAAGCATGGCGACAGCTCGGGTTTCCCGGAGGAGGCTAGGCTTCAACGCAACAGGATCCACACGCCGAGCGCGGCGAACAAGGCGGCGGCTGCAAGTCGCGCGGCGCGCAATGGAAGCTTGTGCGCGAAACGCGCCCCGAGAAACACGACCGGCACGTTGGCGACGAGCATTCCCGCAGTGCTCCCGGCGATGACCTGCCACAGGGGCTGGTAGTGCGCCCCGAGCACTACCGTCGCGACCTGGGTGCGGTCGCCAAGTTCGGCGACGAAAAAAGCGATGACCGATACGACGAACACGCCGTGCCCGCGCCGCGGCGGAGCATCTGCCGGCTCCTCCTTTTCAGGGAGCAGCGCCCACGCCGCCACCGCCAGGAACGAGAGCCCGATCAACCATCGCTGCACTTCCGGCGTCATCCAGTGCGCGAGCCAGGCGCCGAGTTCGGCGGCGATCGCGTGGCTGAGCAGCGACGCGACCAGGATGCCACCGCATATCGGCCACGGCTTGCGGAACTTGGCCGCCAGCACCAGCGACAACAGTTGGGTCTTGTCGCCGATCTCGGCGAGCGCGACGGCGCCCAGCGAAACGAGGAAGGCTTCCAATCGGAACTCCCGGGGCCGGTGACGCGCGACAATCCCGACGCGCGTTCCGGCCCGGACACGCCCATCGCGACTGTCGGTCTCGCCTGCCTCGCGGACTGCCTGCGCCACGGCCTGGGGGCCGAGTGTGTTGACGCAAGCCTTCCGGCGTCATGCCGGAAGCGGCTACTCCCCGACGGAGTGCGCGCAGGGTAGCGGTTGCAGAGATGCTTGGCAACGTGAGCCGCTGTCGTGGAAAGTCAGGGCAGGATGCCCGTTCT
Source organism: Rhodanobacteraceae bacterium (assembly GCA_035701405.1). Classification (GTDB taxonomy): domain Bacteria; phylum Pseudomonadota; class Gammaproteobacteria; order Xanthomonadales; family Rhodanobacteraceae; genus 66-474. The sequence continues at coordinate 5,596 of DASSNH010000069.1, read as the reverse complement.
GGTGCCGCATGAACGCAACGCATGCCGGATGAGGTGACACGGCCAACGCGGCGATCAGGGACGATCGCATACAATGACGCGATGCCCGAACGCGAACCGAACGCCTGGATTCCCCACCCGCTTCGCAAGCTTGGTGGCCTCGCCCTCACTCTCGCGCTGAACCGGCTGGTGGCGCTGGACCCCGAAACGCGGCAGGCCATCGGGCGCCTGGAAGGCCGTCGTATCGGCGTCTACCTGCGCGGGCCGGAGCTCGCCTTCGCGCTCGCGGCGCGCAACAGCACGCTCCAAATCGAGCCGCCGCCGGAAGCGGGACTGGACGGCAGCGCCAGCGACTTCGAGGTCAAGGCGACGCCGGGGTCGTTGCTCGCGATGGTGCTGGGGCGCGACGGCGATGCTCGTCCGCCCGGCAAGGTGGAAATCGCGGGCGACGCCGAGCTCGCGCGCCAGGTCCAGAAACTCGCGCGCGAGTACCGGCCCGATTTCGAAGCGGCGTTCACGGCGGTATTCGGCGAAGTCGTTGGTACCACGATCGCGCGTGCGCTGCGCGATGCCACGAAATGGGCCGGCGAGGGCGCGCGCCATTTCCGCGACGACACCATCGACTGGCTGCGTGACGAAGCCCGCGTCACCGTCCCGCACCCCGAAATGAACGCCTTCCTGGACGATGTCGACGACTTGCGGGAACGCACCGAACGGTTGGCGGCGCGCATGGCGCGCTTGCGGAACGACAAGCCATGACCCCGCTGCGCCTGTTGCCGCGCGTGGTGCACGTCGCCGCGGTACTGGTGCGTTACCGCGTCGACGACCTGATCGACGAGCAACATGCGTTGCGGCCGCTGCGCTGGCTGCGCGTGTTCCTGCCGCGCCCGCGCAAACCGATCGCGGCGCTGCCGCGCGGTGCGCGGCTGCGTGCCGCGCTGACGGAGCTCGGTCCGATCTGGGTCAAGGCGGGGCAAGTGCTTTCGACCCGCCGCGACCTGATTCCCGAGGACGTCGCCGAAGAACTCGCGCACCTCCAGGATCGGGTCACGCCGTTTCCCGGCGCCGAGGCGCGCGCGATCGTCGAGGAGTCGCTCGGCAAGCCGATCGGCGAGCTGTACGCGAGCTTCGACGAGACGCCGCTCGCCTCGGCCTCGGTCGCACAGGTGCACGCTGCACGGCTGCACCCGAGAGCCCCCACGAGCAGGCCCCCACCGGGCGCCTCGCGCCATCATCCCCTCCCGCAAGCGGGCGAGGGGAATGCGGAGCGGCCCACGGCCGCGGCATTCGTCGGGGACCGCGAAGTCATCGTCAAGGTCCTGCGCCCGAACATCCGCAAGAACATCCGGCAGAACCTCGAGCTGCTGGATGCGCTGGCCTGGCTGGTGCAGCGCTGGCATCCGCAGGCCGACAAGATCCGTCCGCGCGACATGTTCAACGAAGTCGCCCGCACCCTGCACAACGAACTGAACCTCCAGAACGAGGGCGCCAACGCCAGCCTGCTGCGCCGCAACTTCGAGGGTTCCGACGACCTGTACGTGCCCGAGGTGTTCTGGTCGCATACCTGCGAGAAGGTGCTGACGATGGAGCGCGTCTACGGCATTCCCGCCGACGATGTCGCCGCGCTGGACAAGGCCGGCATCGATCGCCGGGTACTAGCCGAAAAAGGCATACGGCTGTTCTACGAGCAGGTATTCCGCGACAACTTCTTCCATGCCGACGCGCACCCGGGCAACATCTGGGTCGATCCCGCGCGCTCGCGCGAGCCGCGCTTCATCGCGCTCGATTTCGGGATCATGGGCTCGTTGCCCGAAGAGGACCAGTACTGGCTCGCGGAAAACTTCATCGCGATGTTCGAGCGTGACTATCACCGCATCGCGGAACTCCACATTGCCGCCGGCTGGATGCCCCGATCCATCAGGGTCGACGAACTTGAGGCGGCGATCCGCACGGTCTGCGAGCCCTACTTCACGCGTCCGCTGTCGGAAATCTCGCTCGCCGAGGTGGTGGCGAAATTGTTCAGCGTGGCGCGCAAGTTCGAACTGACCCTGCAGCCGCAATTGATCCTCCTGCAAAAGACCCTGCTGAACGTCGAAGGGCTGGGCCGCCAGGTCGATCCGGGCATCGACATCTGGTCGGTGGCGCAACCGGTCCTGGAGCGGATCCTCGCCGACCGCTACAGCGCCCGCCATGCGCTGAGGGAAATGCGCAAGCGAATCCCCGAGTGGCTGCGCATCGCGCCGCTGATTCCGGAGAAGATCCACGACGCACTGGAAGCGCTGGCCCGGGGCAACGGGCCGCTGCAGTTCGGCGAACGCGAACTCGAACACCTGCGCATGCTGCAACGCGAGGTCCAGCGACGGATCCTGGCGGCGGCGTTCGGCGGCGCGCTGCTCGTGGGCGCGGGCCTGGTGTTCGCGCTGGGCGACCGCTACGGCATCTGGCCGCCGATCGTGCTCGCGGTGATCGGCGTCGCGAGCTTCGTCTTCGCCTGGCCGTGGAGTCGCGCGAAGGAATAAAACCCGGTTTAGCCCGCGTTGGCCCGTCCCTGGTTGGCGATCGCGGCCGCCTTGGCCGCGATCGCATCGGCGTCGCCCAGATAGAAGTGTTCGACCGGTGTCAGCGCGTTGTCGAAGCGGTACACCAGCGGCACGCCGTTCGGGATGTTGAGCCCGGGAATGTCGGCGTCCGAAATCCCGTCGAGGTACTTCACCAGCGCCCGCATCGAATTGCCGTGCGCGGACACCAGCACCCGCTGCCCGGATCGGATCGCAGGTGCCAGCACCTCGTGCCAGTACGGCAGCACCCGCGCCACGGTGTCCTTCAGGCACTCCGTCAACGGAATCTGCGCGGGATCGAGCTTGGCGTAGCGCGGATCGTGCGCGAAGGTATTCTCGGACGGATCGAGCGGCGGCGGCGGCACGTCGTAGCTGCGGCGCCAGACGTGCACCTGTTCGTCCCCGTGCCTGGCGGCGACCTCGGCCTTGTTGAGCCCGGCCAACGCACCGTAGTGGCGTTCGTTCAAGCGCCAATCGGTGACCACCGGCAACCAGGCGAGGTCCATTGCATCCTGGACGCCCCACAAGGTGTGCACCGCGCGCGTCAGCACCGAGGTGTGGGCGATGTCGAAGCCGTAGCCTTCCCGCTTCAGCAGTTCACCGGCTTCGCGGGCTTCGCGCCAGCCCTGCTCGGAAAGATCGACATCGACCCAACCGGTGAAACGGTTTTCCTGGTTCCACAGCGACTGGCCATGGCGGATCATCACGAGGGTGTGCATGGCATCGCCCATTCGGAACATCGGTCCATTCTAGCGAAAGCGCGGCAGGAGGCGGCCACGGCCAGAGCAGCCGATGATTGGTTCTTCGAGCTCGGGTCGCGCCTTGCGCAGGGCACCGGGCACCGGGAAGACCACGCGCTGATGACCCGAAAGTCACGGATGACGTGCGACCTATTGTCAACACCGCAATAGTCGGGCACGATCGTTACCGGACTACGCGCACGCCGCAGGAGGCTTCCATGCGATCCGTACATTTTCGTAGCTTCGCTTTCGCCATCTTCGCAGCCCTGTCGCTGGCGCTCGCCGCCTGCGTGAGCGGCGTGAACGGCTCGGTCGATGTCGCCGCGGGCTCCAGCGTCTCGGACGCGACCACCGTGAACGGGTCGGTGAACGTCGGCGCCAGGGCCAAGGCCCACAAGGCATCCACGGTCAATGGTTCGGTCCACCTGGCGGATGGCGCCCAGGTCGGCGAGGCCGAAACGGTCAACGGCGGCATCACGCTCGGTGAGAACGCCACCGCAGGCAGCGTCACCACCGTCAATGGCAAGGTGAGCATGGAAAAGGGCGCCACGGTCTCGGGAGACGTCGAGGCGGTCAATGGCACGCTCACCCTCGCCGCCGGATCCGAGGTGAAGGGATCGCTGACCAACGTCAACAGCCAAATCTCCGTGGACGGCGCCCACGTCGGCCAGGGCATCACGACCGTCAACGGCGACATCGAGGTCACCGGCAACGCCGTGGTCGATGGTGGCATCCGGGTCAAGAAGCCGAACGAAAACGGCGTGTTCGGCATCCACTTCGACAGCGACAACGTGCCGAGGATCGTGATCGGCCCCGGCGCCACCGTGAATGGACCGCTCACCTTCGAACGACCGGTCCATCTCTACATCAGCGACCAGGCGCACGTCGCCGGCCCGATCACCGGTGCGGAGGCTACGAAGTACTCGGGTGCAACGCCGCCGTCGTCGTGACGCAGGGCTTGTCTCGTACCGCGCCGCTTGCAAGCGTGTCTAGCGAATTGCGGCGCTGAAGGAATCTTCTTCGGGCCGGCGCTCGCGCAAATGTCCACGTCCCCGGGTTGGCGAAGGAGCATGGATCCCGGCCTGGGCCGGGATGGCGGGCAAGAGCAAAAACGTCGAAGTCAGAACGGCAGCGTGAGCGTGCTGTCGCACGCAAGGATTTGCGCGCGGAACGCTTCCTGGATGCGCTTCAGCGCATCCGGATTGTCGGCGTCGAAGCGGAGCACCAGCACGGGCGTCGTGTTGGACGCGCGCACCAGGCCCCAGCCGTCCGGCCAGTCGGCACGCAGCCCGTCGATCGTCGTGAGCCGTGCGCCCTCGAAATGCGCGGCTTCACGGAAGCGCGCGATGAAGGGATGGTTCTGGCCTTCCTGCATCTGGACGTGCAGCTCGGGCGTGGACACCCCCTTGGGCAGGGTCGCGAAGATCTCCTCCGGCGTACGGCCTTCCGGATCGTCGGCGAGGATTTCCAGCAGGCGCGCAGCGGCGTAGACGCCGTCGTCGAAGCCGTACCAGCGCTCGCGGAAGAAGAAGTGCCCGCTCATCTCGCCGGCGAGCTGCGCGCCGGTTTCCCGCATCTTGGACTTGATCAGCGAGTGGCCGGTCTTCCACATCAGCGGACTGCCGCCGGCCCGCAGGATCAGCGGCTGCAGGTGGCCGGTGCACTTCACGTCGTACATGATCGTGGCGCCGGGATTGCGCACCAGCACGTCCTGCGCGAACAGCATCAATACGCGATCGGGAAAGACGATCTCGCCGTCCCTGGTCACGACGCCGAGGCGGTCGCCGTCGCCGTCGAAGGCGAGGCCGATGTCCGCGCCCAGGCGCTGCACCATGCGCACCAGGTCCTGCAGGTTGTGCGGTTCGCTCGGATCCGGATGGTGGTTGGGGAAGGTGCCGTCGATCTCGCAGTACAGCTCCTCGACATCGACGCCGATGGCTTCGAGCACGCGCGGGCCGAGCCCGCCGGCGACGCCGTTGCCGGCATCGACCACGACTTTCAGGCGTCGATCGGCTTGCACGTCGCCGGCGATGCGATCGACGTAGTCCTGGCTGATGTCGCGTTCGGACAATGTGCCCGGCGTGGGTGCGACGAACAGGCGATCCTCGGCGATACGGTCGTGGAGGCCGGTGATCGCCTTGCCCGAGAGCGTTTCGCCGCCGACCACGATCTTGAAGCCGTTGTAGTCGGGCGGGTTGTGACTGCCGGTGACCGCGACGCAGCAACCGGTGCGCAGGTGGAAGCTGCCGAAATACACCAGCGGCGTCGGCGCCATGCCGATGTCGATGACGTTGCGCCCGGCCTTGCGCAGGCCGGCGA
>DASSNH010000068.1:0-25741 GCA_035701405.1 Rhodanobacteraceae bacterium | reverse complement strand
GGAAGCCCAGGCCCTGCAACAGCAGCGCGCCGAGCACGCCACCAGGAATGCCGCGCTCGAACAGCAACGGGACGCGCAAAAGAAGCTGCTCGCCGAAGCGGACACACGATTGGCGCAGCAGAAGGGCAAGCTCGCCTCCCTGAAGCACGATGCGGAGGCGCTCTCCCGCTTGCTCAAGCAACTCCAGAACGTCTTCGCCGACATCCCGGCGCAGCTCGGCAAGAACACCCCGTTCGCGAAACTTCGGGGCAAGCTCGCATGGCCGGTGGCGGGCACGCCGCGCGAGGGCACCGGGCTGCTGGCCCACGGCATCGTGCTCGCCGCCAAGCCCGGCGCGGATGTGCACGCAGTCGCCTATGGCCGGGTGGCCTGGGCCGACTTCATGCGCGGCTACGGGATGCTGGTGATCATCGACCATGGTGACGGCTGGATGAGCCTGTACGGCGGCAACGAGTCGGCACTGGTTTCCGCCGGCGACTGGGTGCGGCCGGGCCAAGCGGTCGCGACCGTCGGCCGCGACCCGGAACAGGGCGGCGCGTGGTTCGGGCTGCGCAAGGACGGGAAGCCGGTCGATCCGCAGGGCTGGTTCGCGTCCCGGCGCTGACCGGCGCCGAAGCGCCTACAATGAACCACCGCCCGTCCGCGCGGTCCCTGATCCCCTGTCGACCCTCGGTGCGCAATGATTCGAAACTGGCAAATTCGGTTGGGGTGCCTGCTGGCGCTGTGCGCATACCCCGCCTTCGCCGCGCCACCGCCCAAGGTGCCGCATCCTGCACCCGCGCCTGCCGCCAGCGTAGCCACGCCGGCCGAGGCTTCCTCGATCGCCAACGCAACCAGCGACATCCCGAGCCTGGAGGAAATCCAGACCTTCACCCGCGCCTTCGAGTTGATCAAGCAGGCTTATGTCGCACCGGTCGGCAACCGGCAATTGATGGATTCGGCGATCCGGGGAATGCTGGCGGGCCTCGACCCGCACAGCGATTTCCTCGACGTGCGGGATCTCAAGGACCTGACCGAGGACACCTCGGGCGCATATTCGGGACTCGGCATCGAGGTCGCGCAGGTCAAGCACCAGTTGGTGATCGTGGCGCCGCTGGATGGCGGCCCGGCCAAGGCTGCCGGCATCCAGCCCGGCGATGTTATCGAGGCGATCGATGGCGTGACGGTGCAACCCGATGCCATCGACGCGGCCATCACCAAGCTGCGCGGGCCGATCGGCTCGAAGGTCACGCTGTCGATCCTGCACCCCGACGGCAGCAAGCCGGTGAACGTCCCGCTGGTTCGCCAACGCATCCGGATCGCCAGCGTGCATGCGCGGATGCTGGCGCCCGGATTCGCCTACGTGCGCATCAGCGAATTCCAGGAAGACACCGCCGACGAACTCACCGACGAGCTCGAAAAGCTGCAGAAGGAACATGGACCGCTGCGCGGCGCGGTACTCGACCTGCGTTCCAATCCCGGCGGCCTCGTGACCAGCGCAGTCGGCGTCGCCGACGATTTCCTCGACGGCGGCCTGATCGTCAGCACCCGCGGGCGGCTCTCGCAGGCGGACCTCAAGTTCAGCGCAACCCCGGGCGATCTCCTGGACGGCGCGCCGATGGTGGTGCTGGTCGACAACGGCACCGCGTCCGCGGCGGAAATCGTCACCGGCGCCTTGAAGGACAACCGTCGCGCGCTGGTGATGGGGCGGCGAACCTTCGGCAAGGGCTCGGTGCAGACGATCCTGCCGCTCGGCAACGGCGACGCCCTGAAGCTCACCACCGCGCGCTACTACACGCCCGACGGAACGTCGATCCAGGTCGCCGGCATCGCCCCGGACATCGCGCTCGGCAATGTCACCGTCAAGGCCGATCGCAAGGCGGAGTTCATCGACGACGAGCACGAGGGCGACCTGCCCAACCATCTGGCAGGCACCGAGGCCACGGCCGCGAACCCGGATACGGGCGATCTCGCGATCCACGACTACGCGCTGTCGGAGGCGTTGCACGTGCTCCAGGGACTCGCGATGGCGCGGCACGCGCCGGCGGGGGCAGCCAGCACACATTGACTGCGCCGCCCATTCCGGCGCTGCAGGACGGCACCGTCCGCCGCGCGAGCCGTGAACCGATTCGGCGGAATCCGCTTCGCGGGTTCCGCCCTACCCGCCGGACACCTTTTTGGACGGAATTCCACGCTGAGCGGCTGCTGTGGATCGTCCGGCCAAATGGAAGATCGGTCTGGTCTCCATCACGCCGCAATGGTTGCGATTGGTCCGACCTGCAACGATGCAGCGATCAGGGATGATCGCATTCAAATGCCCGCTGGATCGCTTCCAGTTCGTGGCCGCTGGTTTCGACACCGCCGCGCCAGAGCATCACGCCGGAGATCGTCATGGGCACCGCGATCACCAGCGCCGACCACAGGAAGCTGTCGAAGAGGCCGGCAACGCCCAGCAGCGCGCCCAGGATGCCGCCGGCCTTGGAACTCGCGGCAACGAGTCCCGAGCCGGTCCCGCGCAGGTGCACCGGGTAGATCTCGGCCGCATAGGGAATCATGGTCGCGATCACGCCGCTGATCGCGACCAGCAGCGCCACCGTCGCGGCAATCGTCATCGCATTGCTGCGGATGCCGGCGACCCCGATCGCCGCGAACGCCAGCAGCGCCAGCACCGTCAGCACCACGAACAGCACCAGCGACCGGAAGCTGCTCCAGCGCTGGTAGAGCCAGACCACCAGCGCGGTGCCGGGGATCGCGAGCAAGGCGGATTGCGCCATCAACGCGCTCGCGGCACGGGCATCCAGCCCCAGCCGTTGCAGGTTCGCGGGCAGCCACAGCACGAAACCGAAGTTGACCAGTCCCCACGCGAGTCCGCAGACCATCAGCGCCACCGTGATGCGTCCGTGGGCGCCCCGTAACAGTGCGAGCGCGCCAGCCCTCGCCTGGCCAAGGAATGCCGCGGGTGCGACCGCCCCGGCATCGTCTCGCACCAGCCTGCCTGCATCCCCCGCAAAGCGCGCGAGAACCGCGCGCGCCTGCTCGTGCAGTCCCGCGCTCGCGAGGAACCGCGGCGACTCCGGGATGTAACGGTTCAGCAGCACGATCAGCGCGCCGGTCGGCAGGTTCAACAGCCACAGCGCACGCCAACTGAATGCGGGCTCCAACAAGGTGGCCGCGCCCGACGCAGCAAGATAACCCGCCGAGGTTCCGATGCCGCCGAGTGCGACCAACAGCCAGCCGCGGTGCCGGGCAGGCACGGTTTCGGCCATCAGCGTGAAAGCGATCGGCAGCATGCCGCCGGCCGCCGCCCCCATCATGAAGCACATCGCGAGGTTCCAGCGAAACGAAGGCATCGTGCCGCAGATCGCGGTGCCCATGAACATCAGCGCCGAGAGCAGGATCGCCGCGCGCCGCCCGAACACGTCGGCGAGCCGGCCCCACACCACCGAACCGACGGCGGTGCCGATCAGCGCCGATAACGCAAGATACCCCGCGCGATCCATGCCGATGCCGTACTCGTGCGCCATCCCCGGCATCACGAATGCGATCGACGCGGGCTTCATCACGTCAATCGTCAATGCGATGGCCAGCACCACCACCAGCCGCCAGTGCTCGGGGTTGAGCGGCACGCCGTCGGCGACGTGGAAACGCAGCCGTGCGCCTTGGTGGGTCGTCAGCCGCACCTGTTCGAGGCGTGGCATCAAACCGTACGCCGCGAGCAGCACGCCGCCCGGGATCAGGGCCATGCCCAGCAGCATCTCCCCATCCATCGGCATGCCGGCCAGGTGGAAGTGCATCGGTGCGGCCATCACGTACATCGGCAGGTGCAGGCACACGCCAGCCGCGACCGCAAGACAGCCGAACCAGAAGGCGGCGGGGTGGTGGAACGAAAGGGTCGCCTGCCGGCTCATTCAAAAGGCTTCCGAAATTGGCGCAGCGTAGCAGGCGACGGCAAATGAACGATCGCTGACGGGTGGCGGCGGGATTCACCGGCCGTTGATCCGGCTCCATCCAAGCTGAATCGCACTTCCAAACGGAGGAATACCATCATGGAGAAGCACGGATTATCGGCGGCACTGGCAACGGTCCTGTTGTGCGCGGCGGGCATGGCCTGCGCGCAGACCCCGCCGGTGCAGGCCACCCAGACCACCACCACGACGACCACGGTTTCGAGGGTGCCCGGCGCGCTCACCGAGGAGCAGATCAAGGCCGATATTGCCAATGCCGGGTACAAGGAAGTTTCGGGCCTGGAGTTCGAAGACGGCGTTTGGCAGGCCAAGGCGCGCGGCGGTAACGACAACTGGGTGAGCATCAAGGTGGGCCCGACCACCGGCAAGGTCTACCAGGCCGATGCGCCGTCGCGTCTCAACGAGGATGAAGTGAAGGCCAAGCTGACGGCACAGGGCTACCAGAACGTCCATGACGTCGAGTTCGACGACGGCCTCTGGAGCGCCGACGCCACCAATCCGCAAGGCGAAGACGTGGATCTCCTGGTCGATCCCGACGACGGCAGCGTGGTCGCCTCGGATCACGATTGACGCGCCTGGCACGGATCAAGGCTCCTAAAGCCGGCGTGGTACCGCGCCGGCTTTTTTCGTCGTGCGCCGGCCTCGGTGGTGGTCTACCTGGTCGCCCGCACGCAACCATGCATGGCCATCGGCATTTCCCTACACGTTCGGGCGGCGGTGCCCGCTGGCGCGGCGGTCGGCTCGAGCCGACCATTCCTTCACGACAGTGAGGGAAGCCGCCATGGATCATCCAACACCATCTCGCCGCATCCAGATCCGGCATCGCGGGTTGCCCGCGCATGCAGCTTGTGCGGCGTTGCTCCTGCTCGCCACCGGCGCGCACGCGGCTTCGATCTACAAATGCGTTGGCGCGGATGGCCGGCTCGCGTTTCGCGACACGCCCTGCGCGACGGACGCGCGGCAAACGAAGTTGAACGTGTCCGGGCTGCCACTGATGGATCCGGACGCACCGCCACACGCCGTGGCGTCGCGCACGCCGCGATCCTCCTCCCATCACCGCACCCCCCGCGCATCGGCCAGGGAACGCGAACGCAAACAGCCGATGTCGTGGGAATGCCGCGCCGCCGACGGCGAAGTTTTCTACCGGCACACCGGCTGCCCGGGCTCGGTGCCGGGCGACGGCGTGGTGCGATGGCAGGACGGCGGCGATTCATCCTCCGGCAAGCGGTCGCGTCACCGCCGCAACGCCTGGGGCTCCGTGTCGGTGCGTGGCGTGGAGATCCCGCGCGCCGAGGCTTGCCGGCGCATCCACTCCGCTGGCGCCGCGGTGCGCGACGGCCACCAGCGCGATGCGCAGGTCTCCACCTACGATCGACTGATGGGGCGCGGCCCCTGCGCGGGCGTGTGACGGGTTGAGGCGCCGTGTTTTACGAAGCGCGCTTGCGTCGGCTCGCCGCACGCGGGTTGCGTGCACGGGCGAGCGACGCCGTGAACCCGGTCGCGGGCGCGGCCCGGAAGCGAGCGGCTTCATCCAGCAGCCACTCCCGGAAGGCCATGAATCCGGCGTGCTTGCGTGAGCGCTCCGGGTACACGAGGTAGTGCCACCGCTTCGCCTTCATCAACTGTGGGAACAGCGCCACCAATTGCCCCGCTTCGATCAGCGGCCGGGCCATCGTGGTGCGCCCCAGCGCGACGCCCAGCCCCTCGACGGCGGCGCGCTGGCGTGATTCGGAATCGCTGAAGGAGGCGGCGTAACGCCGTGGCGGCTTGCCGCCGTGCAGATCGAACCATTCCTGCCACGGGTCCTCCGGACACAACAGCGGCAGATCCCCGAGATCCTCCAACCGTGGTCGCCTGCGCCCGGCGAGGAGCGCGGGACTCGCGACCGGCGTCAACCATTCCTCGAGCAGTGACTCGACCACCAGGCCCGGCCAGTCGCCAACCCCGTAACGCAAGGCGGCGTCGTACCGCCCGTCGGCGAAATCCACAAGATCGATCGACGAATCGAGGTTCAACTCGACTTCGGGATGCCTGGACACGAAAACGGGCAAGCGCGGCAACAGCCAGCTCGTGGTCATCGACGGCATGGCCGACAGCGACAGCGCGTTGTCGCAGCGCGCGCACAGCGGCTTCAGCGCGTCCTCGATCGCCTCGAGGTGCGGCGCGACGTTGTCGAGCAGCCGCTGGCCTTCGGCCGTGAGCCTCAGGCCGCGCGGCCCGCGCACGAACAGCGTGCAGTCGATGCGTTCTTCCAGCAGCCGGATCTGGTGGCTCAACGCGCTGACGGTCAGGTGCAGGCGCTCGGCGGCACGCGTGAGATTGCGCGCACGCGCGGCGGCGACGAAGGTCTGCAGGGCATTCAGCGGGCTACGGCTCATGTTCGATATTCCTCAAGTCTCGCTTGAAAAATCGTCGCTTCCGCGGAAGCCTCGATGGCTCTATTTTTGCGGTCCACAGGGCTTAAATGCAACACGGATGGAGGTGTCACATGTTGAGGGAATTGTTAAAGCACCTTGGCGGTACCCGACCCCGTCGCCGGAACATGGATGGACAGGCAACCGCGTGCGGGAACGCACCCGGCGATGCGGCTTTCGGATCGGACAAAGCCGGGCAAAAAACCTTCGCGCATCTCGAAAACAGTCCCCACCGGGACTGGCGCCCTCGTTTGTATTGGTAGGAGGTGTGACATGTTGAGGGAATTGGCAAAGCTGTCGGGCGGCATGCTGTTCATGGGCGGGCACGTGACGGACGTCGCGACCCTGCGTTTGCTGGACCGCGACGAATCATCGCGGCCGACGCGCCGCCCGCGTGGTGGGCGCGGCGCGCGCGTCGCCGGACATTCAGGCCACGACTGGCGCACGCCGGTCGAGCTGCTGCTGCTCGCGGCCATCTGGGGCGGTTCGTTCCTGTTCCTCAGGATCGCAGCGCCGAAGTTCGGCCCCGTTTCGCTGGTGGACGTGCGCCTCGCGCTGGGCGCACTGGTGCTGTCGCCCTTTCTGTGGCGCGCGCGCAGCCAGCTTGCCGCAACCGGCTGGTTCAAGATCGCCGCGATCGGCCTGGTCAATACCCTCCTGCCGTTCCTGCTTTTCGCGTGGAGCGCGGAACGCGCACCGGCCGGCATCAGTGCAATCGTCAACAGCATGGCGGTGCCGTTCGCGGCACTCGCGGCGTTCGCGCTGTTCGGCGAAAAGATCGGCACGCGCCGCCTCACGGGGCTGGCGATCGGCCTCGTCGGGGTGGCCGTGCTGGCGAGCGGCGACGTGGAAGGCGCGGACGTGGGCGCCGCGGTCGCGGCAGGAACGCTCGGAGCAGTGTTCTACGGGGTCTCCGCGAACCTGGTGAAGCGTCATTTCTCCGACTTGCCGGCGCCTGCGGTCGCGGCGGCCACGCTAGCCTGGGGCGCCGTGTTGCTCGCACCGTTTGCAGCGTGGCAATGGCCGTCCGCGCACGTTCCAGCGCAGGCATGGCTCAGCCTCGTTGCACTGGGCGTGGTGTGCACCGGACTTGCCTATGCGATCTATTACCGCCTGATCCAGCGCGTCGGCGCCCCGCGTGCCACGACTGTGACCTATCTGGTGCCGATCTTCGGCGTGCTGTGGGCGTGGCTCGCGCTGGGCGAAGCGTTGACGATCAGCATGTTGGTGGGCGGCATCCTGATCCTGGGCGGCATGCTGTTGGGGCAACTGCAGCAAGGTCGCAGCAAGCGCGCGCGGCCATGGGTCGGCTTCGCATGGTCCGCGCGGCGACATGTGCGAAGCGGTTGTTGAGGAGTCATTGCGATGAACGAAACCTTTGCGGCATTGAGCCCCGACATGCTCGACATCATCGACGTGGACGACGTGGATCCGGTCGTGGTCGGGCCGGGTTGCCTGCGTCGCGACCTGCCGGGTCCCGAAGGCCTGCGCGTGTGGATGGTGGAAATGGCGCCCGGCAGCGTCTGGCCGACGATCGACGAACACGACACGGGAGAAACCGTTTACGTCGCCGCAGGCGAGCTCATCGAGGACGACCGGAGTTGCGGCGCGGGCACCTATCTCTACTTCAGGCCCGGGAGCCGCCACCGGCCGCGCACCGAAAAGGGGGCGCGGTTGTTCGGCATCAATCCGCTGGGAAGAAAATGAAAGCGCACTTTCCGTCTGCCGACGAGTATTCGGCAGAAAAAGCCCGTTATCCCGGTCTGTCGGTCGTTGACGTGCGGGCCCACCTGGCCGCCATCCACGAGTCGTATCGAAACGACGTGCTGTCGAACGTCAACGACAACTGCCTGCGACTGGCGGTATTCGACGGCGAGTATCGCTGGCACCAGCATCCGGATTCGGACGAACTGTTCCTGGTGGTGGAGGGAAAGCTGCTGGTCGACCTGGCCGGCCACGACACTTTGGAGCTGGATCCCTGGCAGTGCGCGGTGGTGCCGGCGGGTACGGTCCACCGGACGCGTACCTCCGGTCGCACGGTCAATCTTGCGTTCGAGAAGCAGCAGGCCAAAACCGTGTTCCTGGACGCCCGCGACCACTGACCGATGCTGCTGGAGCGCCCGCCGTTCCGTCGACGCCGGCCATGCGGACTCGACGGGTATACTGCGGAGCATGAATCCGACCGGCCGCCTTCCCGCGTCGCCTCTGGTGCTGTCCGCTCTTGCCCTGACGCTGTGCGTGCTGGTTTCGGCATGCTCGCAGCAAAGCCCGGCACCGCCCGCCGCACCATCGGCCTCCGCACAGGCCGCGGCCAACGAAGCCGCGGCGCAGAATGAACTCAAGTTGTACCAGCAGATGCTGGATGAGCACAGCGACGAGCTGGCTGCGCCGGTCGGCCAGGAGATCCTCCAGAAGTACCCCGGCACCTCCGCCGCCGCGGAAGTGCAAAAGACCCTCCCGCAAGTCGCGGCGCGGGCGAAGGCCAAGGGCGAGCACGATCGTCTCGCGAACCTGTGGTACTACCAGACCGCCGACATGGATGGCCTGCAACACACCGCGAGCATCTATGCGTCGGGCAAGCCGCGCAGCGAGGCCGCGAGGCTGGTGCTTCGCCGCCACCGGAAATGGGGCCAGAGCGTCTACCTGTTCGCGCCAGACGGCAGCAGGGGCTTCGTGTGCAAGGGCACGTGCAGGATCGTGATGCGCGTCGATGGCAAGCGCGAAACCTGGAAGGCCTACCTGCCCAAGACCGGCGAGCCGGCGATGTTCATCGAGGACGACAAGCGCTTCCTCGCGAGGCTCGAGAAGGCCAAGGTCATCACGATGGACATCGAGTCGAAGGACCACGGCAAGGAAACCCTGAAGTTCGAGGTCGGCGGCTTCGAGCCGTCGAAGTTCAAGCCGCTGCCGAAGAAATGAGCCACGGGCCGGGCGCGCCAGCCCGGCCCGGAGCCCATTGAAACCGGCGGACCGCTCGCGCATGATGCGCGGACGACCACAGGCGCGCGGCGCCTTGCGGAGGGGACATGGACGAGAAGATCTGCGTCTTCGAGGATGTGTACAACGACACCTCGGCACGCGCGCAGGCCGAGCACGAGAAGCTCGGCGCCTTCGGCATGTTCGCGCGCATGAAGCTGTGGGACCGCCCCAAGGAGTCCGAGGTCACGCTGGCCAACACCGAGAAGCGCTACGAGCCCTTCTGGATGGCCAAGGCCGCGCGGCGCACGTCGTACATCCGCAAGGTTGTCTACCACGTCAAGGTCGAAGACGCGCACGTCACCACGGTGGGACTGTTCGACCGCAAGTTCCCGGTCGATGCCCGCCGCGAGTTGCAACTGCAGGCGGTCGAGGAATGCGAAAGCACCACCTCGCTCGTCCACTATGCCGACGCGCTCGGCCACGAGACGCCGGAAAAGACGCTGGTCGATTACGCCGGTCGCTTTCCGTTCCAGGAAATCGCCGACAGCAGCGAACCGCGATTCATCGTGCCGACCCTGACGGCCGCTTCGGTATTGCAGCAGGTGAAATCGCGCCTGTCGGCGCCGGTGCAGGCGGATGCGATCACCAGCGATGAACTCGACATCACCTCGCTGACTCTGTTCTACCGGCCGGTGTACGCGTTCCAGTTCACCTGGAAGGACAAGACCGGCGTGATTGAAATCGACGGCCTGTCGGGCCGCGTGAACAAGGAAGGCAGCATGCTCGGTGGCGCGGTCCGCCGGCTCGGGAACCGCGACACGCTATTCGACCTCGGCGCGGATTTCGCCGGGATCGTGGTGCCGGGCGGGACGATCGTTGTCAAGCTGATCGACAAGCTTTCGAAGAAGACCACGGCCTGACGCGGGGCGGACCACCGTCCGCCGCCGTGGTCGAATCCCGCGAAACGAGCAACCATCCGTGGTGCCGGGCGCCTGCCCGCACATCCTTGTGCGGGCGCTCGAAGCAGCGCGACATGCCTTCGTGGCATGTCGCGAGCGCTGCTTTTCGCCCTACTCCATCGTCACCTGCGTGCGGTTGTCGTCGGAGACACGGTCGACAAGTTCGTTGAAGGGATCGATCCCGGCCTGGTAGGGCACGCCATCCACCGTCATGGTGATGGTGCTGTCACCGTCCTTGACCGGATATTTCGCGAGGTACAGCGGCTTCTCGTCCTCTTCCTCGCCGTCCTTCGCCTTGGCGAATATGCCGATCTCGATCGGGATGTCGACCTTCGCGCGGGTCTCCTTGCCCTTGCCGTTGGCGTAGTACTTGGCGGCATGCACGTGCATCGTGACTTCGTATTTGCCGCCGGCCAGCTTCTTCGCGGTCGCCGACACCATGCGGTCGTCGAACAG
Organism: Rhodanobacteraceae bacterium; assembly: GCA_035701405.1. Lineage (GTDB taxonomy): Bacteria > Pseudomonadota > Gammaproteobacteria > Xanthomonadales > Rhodanobacteraceae > 66-474. The sequence continues at coordinate 15,049 of DASSNH010000068.1, read as the reverse complement.
GGTGATCCTGTCGAAGAAGTCGGTGATGAGGTCCTGGTACCCGGGGCCGGCCTGGGCACGCAGGTCCGCGATCAGCTCGCGGGTGTCGGTGTAGGGCGGTTGCTGGAACCGGACCTTGTCCAGCCATGTGCGCAATGCCGCGTTGACCTTGTCCTCGCCGATGTAGTCGGCCAGCGCGTAGAAGATCACCGAAGCCTTGCGATAGTGGATGTAGGGCTGGTTCTCGACCAGTGCCAGCGGCTCCTCCTCGACGCGCTCGCCCCCGCGGCCGCGCAAGTAGTTGTCGAGTTCGTACTTCAAAAACTTGCGCATCCTGGTCGGCCCGTACAGGTGCTTCATCACCATCAGCGCCGAATACTGGGCCAGCGACTCGTCCAGCATCGTGACGCCCTTGACCCGGGCGCCAATCGCCTGGTGCGCCCACCATTGGTGGCCGACCTCGTGCGCGGTCACGTAGGTGACGTAGTCGATGTCGGAAGGCTTGCGCAGGTCGGCGATGAAGCCGATCGATTCGGAGAACGGAATGGTGTTGGCGAACGACTGCGCGAAGCTGGAGTAGTCGGGGAACTCGAGGATCCGCAGCTGGCGGAACTGGTACGGACCGAAATGCGTGGTGTAGTAGTCCAACGACAGCTTCATCGCCTTGAACATCCGCTGGATGTTGTAGGGATGTTGCGGGTCGTAATAGATCTCCAGGTCCACGTCGTGCCACTTTTCCCGCGCGACCTGGTAGCGGGCCGACTGGAACGAGAAGAAGTCCAGGATCGGCGTGTCCTGCACGTAATGGAAATAGCGCCGGCCGCCCTCGGTCCAGGTTTTCTGGAGATACCCCGGCGCCAGCGCGACCTGGTCCGCGCTGGTCGAAAGCGTCGCCTGGAAATGCACCCAGTCGGCATCGCAGGAGATCAGGTTGTTCGCGTGCGCCGCGGCATCCTCGCGGCTGGGCAAGCGCTCGGCGGGACCGAGCCCGTACTTGCGGCGGTCGTTGTTGTCGGTCAGCTCGCGGCCCTTGTCGTAGCAGAAATGCGGGAACGCGAAACTGTTGATGAAGGTACCGTTGTGCACGACCTGTTCGCCGGCGGGTTCGTTGGCGAAGCCGTTGTAGGCGACGTGCATCTTGAACCCGAAATCCATCGACGCGCCGGGCGCCAGCGGGGTGTCCAGCTTGTACAGATGGAACCCCTGCTGCTCGTCGGCGTGCTCGATCGTGTGCGCCGGGAAGTCGAGGTCGAACGAGTAGTCCTTCGTTGAAAAGGTCGGGACTTGCACCAGCAGTTCGTCGATGGGCCGGTCGTGCTTGTTCACCAGCACGTAATGGCCGTCGACATCGACGCGACGCGCCGCGGGGTGCATCGCCACATTCACGTCGACATCGGTGATGCGTGGCTGGGGCACGCCCATGTACTTGTGGTAGTCCTTCTCGTATCGGGCTGCGAGCTGCTGGCCCGCGTCGTAGGTCTGGTAGCGGTACTGCCCATGGGTGTTTTGGAAGTTCCACGTGCCGATCGCCACGAAGCCGACCAGGGCGCAGACCAGCAAGACCGCCGCGGGCACGCCCAGGCGCCGCTGCGCGACGCGGGCGCGCGCCCGCCAGCCGGCAGCATTGCCGCGCGGCCAGTACAGCGCCGCCACCACCAGCAGCGCGAGTGCGAAGGCGCCCCAATAGGCGCGGAACCACAGGGTTCCGATCCAGAACGAACCGAAGCCGTTCATGTCCGAATAGGGCGTGCTCGGGGCGCTGCCGTAGCGGTACAGGTGATCCGCGAAGTGGAATTGCCCCAGGACGATCGTCAAGATGATCCAGCCGACGATCAGCGCGTAACCGACGAACTTGTTGCCGGCCCAGACCTGGAACACCACGGCGAGGATACCGATCAGCAGGAACTGCAACAGGTCGAGGCCGATGAACTGGAGGTAGAGCACCGGTTGCAGGTCGTGGTAGCCGCGGATCAACTGGTTGCCCATGCACGCGAGCGTGCCGGCCGCGAGGAACACCACGATCACCGCGGCGAGCGCCGCGATCTTGGACAGCAGCGGGACCCAGTCGGGCGTCGGGAAAGCGTCCACCACTTCGCTGACGCGGCTTTCCCGTTCGCGCCACACCAGCTCGCCCGCATAGAAGAACACCACGAGCAGCAGCAGCCAGGTGTAACTGCCGGTCATGACCTCGGCCATCTGGTGGGTGACCGGCAGGGTGCTGGTGCCGTACATGTCCCCGCTGAGCGCGAGCATGGCGCCCAGGTTCATCAGGCCGAAGGCCAGCATGATCAGGAACGGGACGCCGCGCAGCACGCCGCGGGCGTCGAACCATGCGAGCTTCGCGAATTGCCGACAGCGCGCGGCGAAGCCGCTGCGCAGCGTCACCACCGGCAGCACGATGTTCGCGGCCGGTGCCGGGCCGGATGCGTCGGGCGTGGTGGCGCGCTTGCGGCGGCGGAACCACCGCAATCCCTCGTGGTCGGGCTTGAACAGCCAGAAGGCGGCGGCGAGCAGCGCCGCGCCCACCGCGATCCACAATGCACGGTTGCCCAGCAGCAGGCCGGTCAGTTCGGGAATCCGCGTGTTGCGGTCGGCCGGCGTCCAGTAACGCGTCACCAGGTCCACCGCGCCCATGCCGAAGGGATCGATCAGCGCGCCGGCCGTCTGGTGGTCGAGGTTCCCGCCGCGCAGCGTGACGCCGGCGATGGTCCACAACATGAAGAACGCGAGCACCCCGACGTAGGCGCCCAGCATCGATCTCGTGACCGTCGCCAGCAGGAACAACAGCGCGGCCAGGAACAGCAGGTTGGGCAATACGAGCACGCCGAGCGCCCAGCCGTAGGCGCCCCAAGGCGTGGGTCCCAGCCGCGCCGGATCCAGCCAGGGCATCTGCGAGCCCAGCCAGAACCCGACTGCCACCACGACCAGGACGGCAATGCTGATCAGCCAGCCAGCGGCGAAGCGGCCGCCGAGGTAGGCGATGCGCGACATGGGCGTCGCGAACATCATGTCGGCGGTCCCCGTACTGAAATCGCGGAGCGCCGCGCCGACCACGAAGATCGGGATCAGGAACAGGCCGAGCACCGAGAAGATGCCCAGCATCTGGACCACGACGTAGGGGGCATTGCGGTGGATGTTGCCGACGCCGCCACCTATCTGGATCTGGTCGGAACACGCCGCTCCGAATGCCACAGCCGCCAATGCAACGGCGACCAGCCAGAACAGCGGGCTCCTGAGTTGCTGGCGCAACTCGAAGCGGAAGATCTCGCGGAACACGTCAGGCCACCTTGCTCGAGGCGGCGTGGTGCAACTGGCCGAAATAGACGTCTTCGAGGTCCGGCGGAACGCTTTCGAAACCCTGCTCGGGCATCGCGTCGGCCAGCACGTGGATCAGGGTCGCGCCACCGGCGAGCCGCGTGGACAGCACGGTCATGCGTTCGCGGTACTGGGGAAGCGCGGCCTTGTCGATCGCGCGCCGCCACACCCGGCCTTCCAGCGAGCGGATGCTTTCGCGCGGTTCGCCCGTCAGGCGCACCTGCCCTTCCGCGATGATCGCCATCCGCGGGCACAGCTCGGTCACGTCTTCCACGATGTGGGTCGAGAGGATCACCACCACGCGCTCGCCGATTTCCGCCAACAGGTTGAGGAAGCGCTGGCGCTCCTCGGGGTCGAGTCCGGCCGTGGGCTCGTCCACGATCACGAGCTTGGGATCCCCGATCAGTGCCTGCGCGATTCCGAAGCGCTGGCGCATGCCGCCGGAAAAGCCGCCCAGCTTGCGCTTGCGGGCGTCGTAGAGGTTCACCTGCTTCAGGAGCGCGGCGACGAGGTCGCGCCGCTCGCCACGCCGGGTCACGCCTTTCAGCACCGCAAAATGGTCCAGCATCGCCTCGGCGGAAACCTTGGGGTACACGCCGAATTCCTGCGGCAGGTAACCGAGCACCTGCCGCGTCCCGGGCTTGTCCGCCAGCACGTCCAGGTTGCCGAGTCGGATCGTGCCCGAGTCGGGCTCCTGCAATGTCGCGATCGTCCGCATCAGCGTGGACTTGCCCGCGCCGTTCGGGCCCAGCAGCCCGAACATGCCGTTGGGGATGTCCAGCGACACGTCGCGCAGCGCGCGGACGCCGTTCGGATAAGTCTTGGAGAGGTTGCGAATGGTCAGCATCCGTCGGCTCCGGGCGCTCTGGTCAAGGTTGCCTGGCAGTCTGCCCGCCGAGCGCGATGCCTGTCCATCGGCCACAGGTCACGGTGACTTTCGGCCAAGGGCAGGTTTCGGCGCGCGGAGGCCGCGGCTTGCCGTCCCGGACCGCTACATGACGCGGCCGCGCAAATGCGCGAAACTGGGCGTCTTGCAGATCGAGGACCGAAGGAGCCGGGCATGGCTGAGACACGCGAGGTGAAGGTACCCGACATCGGGGATTTCCAGGGAGTCCCGGTGATCGAGGTCATCGTCAAGCCCGGCGATCACGTCGACAAGGACCAGGGTCTGGTCACGCTGGAATCGGCGAAAGCCACGATGGAAGTACCCTCGCCGCTGGCGGGCACCGTGCGCGACGTGAAGGTCAAGGTGAACGATGAAGTCTCGCAGGGCGACGTGATCGCCACGGTCGAGGCGGACGACGCCGGCAGCGGCGGGGGAGGACCGGCGCCGGCAGAAAGCGGCGGGAAAGGCGGCTCGCCGGAATCCGGCCAAGCCGAAAAGCCCGCGCAACCGAAGGAGGAACAGGCAGCGCCGTCCCGGAAGGAAGCGCCGCCCGCCGCGCATTCGCGCGAAGAAGCGCCGCAGGCGGAACACGACGACACTTCGGCATCGGAAACGCCCGCCGCCGCGCGCCGCAGCGGCGAAAACGCCGGCGCGCCGCGCACGCCACCGATCCCGTTCGACGCCGGATCGGTAATGCCCGGCAAGGTGCCGTACGCGAGCCCGGTGGTGCGCGCCTTCGCCCGCGAACTGGGCGTCGACCTCGCGCAGGTCAGGGGCAGCGAGCGCGGCGGCCGCATCAGCCGCGAGGACGTGCAGAAGTTCGTGAAGGCCGCCATGAGCGGCGGTGCCCGCCCCGCGATGGGCGGTGGTGGCGGACTGAACCTGCCGCCGTGGCCGCAGGTCGATTTCTCGAAATTCGGCGAGATCGAAACCCAGCCGCTGACGCGGATCCAGAAGCTGTCCGGCCCGAACCTCGCGCGCAACTGGGTGATGATTCCGCACGTCACCCAGTTCGAGGACGCCGACATCACCGAGCTCGAAGCGCTGCGCGTCAAGCTCAACAAGGAGCACGAAAAGGAAGGCACCAAGGTCACCCTGCTCGCGTTCCTCATCAAGGCCTCGGTCGCGGCGATCCGGAAATATCCCGACTTCAATTCCTCGCTCGACGCTTCCGGCGAAAACCTGGTCGTGAAGAAGTATTTCCACATCGGGTTCGCGGCCGACACGCCGAACGGCCTCGTGGTGCCCGTGATCCGCGACTGCGACAAGAAGGGCGTGCTGGAGATTGCCCGGGAAATGTCGGCGCTCGCGAAGAAGGCGCGCGATGGCAAGCTGTCGCCGGGCGAGATGTCGGGCGGCTGTTTCTCGATCTCGTCGCTGGGCGGGATCGGCGGAACCGCGTTCACGCCCATCATCAACGCGCCCGAAGTCGCGATCCTCGGTGTCTCGCGCTCGTCGATGAAGCCCGTGTGGAACGGCAAGGAATTCGCGCCGCGCCTGGTCCTGCCGCTGTCGCTGTCCTACGACCATCGCGTGATCGACGGTGCCGCGGCGGCGCGATTCGCCACGTACCTCGCGCAACTGCTCGCCGACATGCGGCGCGCGCTGCTGGAGGAGATCCATGGCCGCGGCGCGCGCCACGCCACTGCAGGACACGCCATCCGCTTCGGGCGGCGACGCGCCCCACAGCGTGGCCGGCGCCTTCCCGAAATTGAACGAGATCCTCGGCTTCCGGCTGATCGATGCCAGCGGCATCCAGGTCACCGTCGGCACCCTGCTGGCGGGAATCCTGATCCTGGTGGCGGTATGGGTCCTGACCCGTATCGTCGGCCGGGCGTTCCTCCGCTACGGCGCGCGCAACCAGAGCACCCACCATGCCCTCGCCTACACCGCTTCGCGGATCACCAATTACTTGTTGCTGATCGTCGGCGTCCTGGTCGCGCTCGCCGTGGCAGGCGTGCCGATGAGCAAGTTCGGCCTGTTCGTGGGCGCGCTCGGCGTCGGCCTCGGATTCGGGCTGCAGACGATCTTCAACAATTTCGTATCGGGACTGATCATCCTGTTCGAACGCAATCTCAAGGTGGGTGATTTCGTCGAACTCGCGTCCGGGGTCCACGGCACCGTCCGCGACATCCAGATCCGCGCGACCCGCATCACCACCAACGACAACATCGACATTCTCGTCCCGAACTCCGAGTTCGTCAGCGCGCAACTGGTGAACTGGACGCTCCGCGAAGCCTCGCGGCGGTTGCACGTGCCGTTCAAGGTCGCCTACGGTACCGACAAGGCGATGGTGCAGAAGGCCGGATTGGAAGCGGCTGCCGCGGTGCCGTTCACGCAGTCCCTCGACGGCTTGCGTGCACCGCAGGTGTGGCTGATGGCCTTCGATGAGTACTCGATGAGTTTCGCGCTGGTGGTATGGCTGACCGCCGATGCCACCAAGCGCGTGCGCGGCGTGCTGGCGGCCTACAACTGGGCGCTGCACGACGCGCTGGAGAAATACGGCATCGAAATCCCGGTCCCGCAGCGCGAGGTACGCGTGCGTGACTGGACCGCCTTACAGGATCAGGAAGCAAGGAACCAAAACGATGGCCCAGACGATTGAATTGAAGGTGCCCGACATCGGCGATTTCCAAGACGTGCCGGTGATCGAGGTGATGGTGAAGCCCGGCGACCATGTCGAGAAGGACCAAAGCTTGGTCACCCTCGAATCCGCCAAGGCCACGATGGAGGTGCCTGCCTCGAGCGCCGGGACTGTCAAGGAAGTCAGGGTCAAGGTCGGCGACAACGTCGGGCAGGGGTCGGTGATCGCGGTGGTCGAAGCCGAAGGCGCCGCTTCGCCGCCCTCTCCCATCGGGAGAGGGGCTGGGGGTGAGGAGACGCGCTTGCGTGATGCCGGGGGAATCAGGCGCGGCTCCGAACGGGCAGCCAGGGATGGCCGCACCGGCGCCCCGCACCATGGACGGTTATCTGACCAACCCGAACCCTCACCCGCCCCTTCGGGTCGCGCTGCGCGCGCGCTCGCTACCGCTCCGCCTCTCCCGGAGGGAGAGGGGAAAAGCGCTGCTCCGCAGGGCGCGGCTGAAACCGGTCGCAAGGCGGACCTCGAATGCCGGATGCTGGTGCTCGGATCCGGTCCCGGCGGGTACAGCGCGGCGTTCCGCGCGGCCGACCTCGGTCTCGACACGATCCTGGTCGAACGCTACGGCACGCTGGGCGGCGTGTGCCTCAACGTCGGCTGCATCCCCTCGAAAGCGTTGTTGCACGCTGCCGAGGTGATCGACTCGGCGGCGCTGATGGGCGCACACGGCATCGAATTCGGCAAGCCGAAGATCGATCTCGACAAGCTGCGCGATTTCAAGGACAAGGTAGTCGGCAAGCTCACCGGCGGACTCACCGCGATGGCCAGGCAGCGGAAGGTCCGCGCGATCCAGGGCGTCGGCACGTTCGTGTCGCCGCACGAGCTGGAAGTCGTCAACGGCAATGACAGGAAGCTGATCCGCTTCGAGCAGGCGATCATCGCCGCCGGCTCGCAGGCGATACGCCTGTCGATCTTCCCGTGGGACGACGAGCGGGTGATGGACTCCACCCGCGCCCTGGAACTGCACGACGTGCCGAAAACCTTGCTGGTGGTCGGCGGCGGCATCATCGGCCTCGAAATGGCGACGGTGTATCGCGCGCTCGGCAGCGCCGTCACCGTGGTCGAATTCATGGACCAGTTGATGCCCGGTGCGGATGCGGACCTGGTACGCCCGCTGGCCGCACGGCTGAAGCAACAAGGCGTCGCGGTGCACCTCAAGACCAAGGTGACCGCCGCGAGGGCCCAGAAGAACGGCATCGCCTGCGACTTCGAAGGCGGCAGCATTCCGGAGAAGAAATCGTTCGACCGCGTGCTGGTCGCGGTGGGCCGCAGCGCCAACGGCAACAGGATCGGCGCCGACAAGGCCGGCGTTGAAGTAACGGATCGTGGCCTGATCCCCGTCGACACCCAGATGCGCACCAACGTCGGGCACATCTTCGCGATCGGCGACCTGGTCGGCCAGCCAATGCTGGCGCACAAGGCCACGCACGAGGCTCATGCGGCGGCGGAGGCGGCGGCGGGCGAGAAGCGCTTCTTCGATGCGCGGGTGGTGCCATCGGTGGCATACACCGATCCCGAGGTCGCATGGGTCGGCGTCACCGAACGCGAGGCGAAGGAAAAGAGCCTCGACACCGGGGTCGGCAAGTTCCCCTGGGTGGCATCGGGCCGCGCGCTGGGCATGGATCGCGCGGAAGGCTTCACCAAGCTGATCTACGACAAGGCGACCCATCGCGTGATCGGCGGCGGCATCGTCGGGGTGCACGCCGGCGACCTCATTTCCGAAATCGCGCTGGCGATAGAAATGGGCGCGGAAATCGGCGACATCGCGCTCACGATCCATCCGCACCCGACGCTCGGTGAATCGATCGGCATGGCGGCGGAAGTCGCCGAAGGCACCATCACCGATCTGTACATTCCGAAGAAGAAATAGGCGTCGCGAAAGCAAAGCGTTGGGACGCGGATTTACGCGGATTGATCTTTTTGTCTGCGTTGATCCGCGTCTGTACTTTGCTGGGCCTAGAGGGCGCTGAACAACGCCGCCTGCGCCTCGTAGCTGTCGCGATCGACGAAGCCGGCGAGGCCGACGCCCACCAACCGGTAGCGGGTGCGTGCGGGCAGCGCGACCCGCGCGCGCAGGGCGCACGCGATCTCCGCCAACGCACGCGCGGACTCCGGCCGCTCCGGCGGGGTCAGGGTCCGCGTCAGAATCCGGAACTCGGCGGTTTTCAGCTTCAGCACCACGCTGCGGGCGATGCGGGCGTGCGGCGCGTTCGCCTCACGCCGATGCGCGGCCCAGGTTTTTTCCGCCAGTCGCTCGATGTGCGGCGTGAGTTCGTCCAGCGCCAAGTCGTCCTCGAAGGTGTCTTCGCTGGAAATCTGCAGCGTCGGACGATCCGGCGTCACCGGCCGTTGGTCGATGCCGAGGGATAGCTCGTGCAGACGCCTGCCGTAGCGCCCGAAACGGCGCTCCAGCGCAACCGCATCATGCGCACGCAGGTCGGTGACGGTGGCAATGCCGAGTTCGGCAAGCTTCCGCTGCATCACCTTGCCGACGCCAGGCAGGCGTTCGACCGGCAGCGGCGCCAGGAAATCGAGCACGTCCCGCGGACGCACCACGAACAAGCCGTCCGGCTTCCGGAAATCCGATGCGATCTTGGCGAGGAACTTGTTGGGCGCGACGCCGGCCGATGCGGTGAGCCGCGTTTCCGCACGGATCGCTTCGCGAATCGCTTCGGCGACCGCGGTGGCCGAGGCGAGCCCGGACTTGGGGTCGCTGACGTCGAGATACGCCTCGTCCAGCGACAACGGTTCGATCCAGTCGGTGTGGCGCGCGAAGATTTCGCGCACCTGGCGCGACACCGCCTTGTAGCGTACGAAGTCCGGCGGCACGAATACCGCGTGCGGACACAGCCGCTCGGCGCGGAGCGCCGGCATCGCCGAATGCACGCCGAACCTGCGGGCCTCGTAACTCGCCGCGCACACCACCGAGCGCGCGCCCTTCCAGGCCACCACCACCGGCCTGCCGCGCAAGCGGGGATCGTCGCGCTGCTCGACCGACGCGTAGAACGCGTCCATGTCCACGTGCACGATCTTGCGCGAGACACCACCGTCAAGCGGGAAACCGGGGTCAGAGTGCAATTTCGAGGAGGGCTGCGCAATTCCCGGATGCTTGCACGAAATTGCACTCTGACCCCGGTTTTTCATCAGGAGGCCTGCCCCGCCGCGTCCTGCCCAACCTTCGGCTTCACCAGGAACCGCACCGCGATGATGCCGAGCTCATACAGCAGGCACATGGGGATCAACAGCAACACCATCGACGTGATGTCCGGCGGCGTTATCACGGCCGCAACCGCGGCGGCGGCAACGATCGCGTAGCGACGCCAGCTCTTCAGTTTCTGCAGGTCGACCACACCCACGGCCGCGAGGATCACCTGGACCACCGGGATCTCGAAGCACAGCCCGAATGCGAAGAACACCAGCATCACGAAGTCGAGGTAGTGCGTGATGTCGGTCATCATCTCGACACCCGGCGGCGTCACCGCAGTGAGGAAGCGGAACGCCGCCGGCAACACAAGGAAGTATGCGAAGGCGCAGCCGCAATAGAACAGCGTGACGGCGGCGGCCAGCAGCGGACGGGCGAGGCGCTTCTCGTGGCGGTACAGGCCCGGGCTCACGAATGCCCAGAACTGGTAGACGATCACCGGCATGCTGATGAACAGCGCCGTGTAGAACGCGAGTTTGAGCGGGGTGATGAAAGGGCTGGCGACCTGGGTCGCGATCAGGTGCGCCCCCAGCGGCAGGCGCTCGACCAGCGGCTCGGCAAGCCAGGCATACAGCCGGTTGGCGAATGGCACCAGGCACGCCAGCACCACGATCACGCAGGCGATCGCCTTCAGCAGGCGTGAACGCAGCTCCAGCAGGTGCGAAAAAATGCCCTGCTCGAGATCGAATCCCGAATCGGTGTCCGGGTCCCCGTCCGGGCCATGCTCAGGCGCGGCCATCGGACGGACCCTTCGCCTTGCCGGCATCGACCGGGCCCGACGCCTCGGTCGCCGCTTGCTCGATCGATGTGCGCGCCGCATAAGCGGCGTCGCGGGCAGCATGCTGGAGCGACTCGGCACGCTCGGCGGCTTCGCGCGCGTTGCGCCGGATCTCTTCGATCTCCAACTCGCGCTCGACTTCCGAACGCACGCTCTCCCAGCCGAGGCGCACACGCCTCAACATCGCGCCGGCCATGCGCGCGGCCTTTGGCAGTTTCTCCGGCCCGAGCACCACCAGCGCGATCACGGCCAGCAGCAGCAGCTTCGAAAAGCTGAGCTCGATCATCGCAGCCGCCGTTCCGGCTATTCGGGCGCGCGCTTCGACTCTGCGGAGTCGCGCCGTTCCTGATGCGGGGCGGCTGCCGCCGGCGGATCCGCCTGCAGCTTCTCGCCAACATCGGCCTGCTTCGACTTCTCGTCTTCGTCGTCGCCGTGGAAGGCCTTCTTGAAACCGCGCATGGCGTTGCCGAGATCGGGGCCGATCTTGGTCAGCTTCCCGGTGCCGAAGATCACCAGCACGATCACGAGCAGGAGCAGCCAATGCCAGATGCTGTCAAAACCCATAGCTACCTCACGCGGAATCCTGCCCGGACGCCACGGGGCGCGGCGCGGGCTTTCCGCCAGTTGCCAGTGTACCGCAGCCGGCGCGGCCCGGCCGTACAGCGAACGAATCCCCACGAAGGCGTCCAACCGTCCAAGCCGCGCCTCGACGTCTTGCGCGGCGGTCGCGGACAGGCTGCTGTGGCACACTGCGCAAGCTCTCGCGCTTGTGACCAGGATCGCGCTGCATGCCCCGCTACTTCGGTTTCGATGCCGCACCCCCATCGCCCGGAATCGCGGACACTGCCGTGCTGCTGGTGAACCTCGGAACCCCGAGCGCGCCGACCGCCGACGCGGTGTCCGAGTACCTCGCCGAGTTCCTGTCCGATCCGCGTGTGGTCGAATTGCCGCGCTGGCTGTGGTGGCCGGTACTGCACGGGTACGTGCTGCGCACCCGTCCGAGGCGTTCCGCCGAGGCCTATGCCAAGGTCTGGCGGGACGACGGCTCACCGCTGCTGGTGTTCAGCGAGCAGCTCGCCCGGGCCATCGGATCCGAAATATCCCGCCGGACCGGCGGCAAGGTCGTCACGGCCCTCGCGATGACCTATGGCGCGCCATCGGTCCGCAGCGTGATCGCGGATCTGATGCGGGGCGGCGTGCGGCGCCTGCTGGTGCTGCCGCTGTTCCCCCAATATTCGGGGACTTCGTGCGGCGCCGCGCTGGACGCGGTCACCCGCGTGATGGAGGCATTGCGCTGGCCACCGTCGATTCGCACCATTACCGACTACCACACCGACGCCGGCTACCTCGCTGCCCTGGTCGGGAGCGTGCAGGCACACTGGAGCCGCAGCGGTCGTGGCGACAAGCTGCTGCTGAGTTTCCACGGCATTCCGGAAAAATACGCGAACGCCGGCGACCCCTACCCGGACCAGTGCCGGGAAACCGCGCGCCGCCTCGGCGATGCCTTGGGCCTGGCAGAAGACGAACTGCTGGTTACCTTCCAGTCCCGCCTGGGCCGGCAGCCCTGGTTGAGGCCCTACACCGATGAAGTCGTGGAACAACTTGCACGCCAGAACATCGATACGCTGGACGTGCTTTGCCCGGGTTTCGCCGTAGACTGCCTCGAAACGCTGGAGGAGGTCGCACTCAGGTACCGCGCGACGTTCCTCACCCAAGGCGGCAAGCAGTTCCGCTACATCCCGGCGCTCAACGCGAGCAAGGCGCATGCAACTGCGCTGGCCGATGTGGCGATGCCGCAACTGGCGGGGTGGGCTTGATCCCACGGCGCAACAGCGCAGACGCCCTTCCGGACGCCCGATTGTGATGCCCCGGCTTGCCTGGACGTCCCAACAACCGCCAGCGGACCGCGACGGATTTCCTTACATCCCTCCGAATTGCATAAAGCGTGTGTAACCCATTGAACGTGATTAAGTCACAGATAGGCGGTGGCTTCCGGGCGCAGTGGTTCAGTCGAGAGGCTTTACATCTTTGGCTGAACGCCAAGGCAGAACGCTATAACTATATGATTCGGAACGATTCTTTGCTTGGCATTTTTCTTGCTCACGATACCCCACGGGGCTCGCGCGTGAACAGGAGAACGACCATGGGCAAGCTTTCTCGATACTCGCTAATCGGCGTCCTTTGCTCGGCGGCAATGCTGGTCACCGGCATCTGCCAAGCCGACATCATTGTTCTGACCTTCGAGGGCGTCGGCGATCAGGCCGCCGTCAACGATTTCTACAATGGCGGGACGGATAGCCAGGGAAATTCCGGCACCGACTATGGCATCAATTTCTCGACCACGAGTTTGGGGTTGATCGACGCCGACGCTGGCGGCACCGGCAATTTCGCCAATGAGCCGAGCCCGAGCACGATCCTGTTCTTCCTCTCGGGCGGCGCCGCGACGATGAACGTTGCGGCCGGCTTCGACACCGGCTTCTCGTTCTTCTACACGTCCATCAACAATCCGGGTTCCATTGTCGTCTGGAGCGGCCTGAACGGCACGGGCGACATTTTGGCCAGCATTGACCTGTCTGCCACGAACGCCAATTGCTCGGGCGATCCGAATGGCCAATTCTGCCAATTCGACCCGATCGGCGTGACTTTTGACGGGATAGCCCACTCAGTCGACTTCGGTGGCGTGGCGAATCAAGTCGGATTCGACAACATCACCCTCGGTTCCGCCATCCCCGGCGGCGGTGGCGGCACCGGGGTACCCGAACCCGGAATGCTGGCCATGTTCGGTTTCGGCTTGCTGCTCGTCGGGGGAGCGGTCTGGAAAAAGCGGCGTCTGGCGAACTGAATCACCACGATGTTGAATAATCAGGCTTCTGATTGAAGCCTTGCATCGAAGGCCGTGCGGACTTGCGCCGCACGGCTTTTTTGCCTGCGATCCGAATGCTCGCGACCAGAGACGAGCCTCGGCCCCACGGCAGCCGCTGTGGAACGCCCCAGCCCGAGGTGATCGGGTAGCTCATCCGCGCCAGACCGTCGAATATTCTGGGCACGGTTTGCTACATCCCCGCCCTCAACGACAGCGCCTGCCTCGGCATCGGCGGCCATCGCGTCGCGGCAACCGGCTGGATGGAGCTGAAGCGCGGTGGCGCGCATGCTGCCGTGCAGCACCATCCAAGCCAGCCAGAGCGCGGAACCGCGACGGTGGTCACGCAACGGTCCATCCCGGCGCGGCAGGCTCATCATCTTTGTTGAAGGAATGCCATCGGCTCCCACCGCCTTCCTGCGGGGCAAGGAAGCGCCGCATTGTGCGACCGGTCTCGCGAGGCCGGTTCATGGAACCCGGTTCCGGGGCAATCCCGGCCGGCGCTCCCGACGGGCTCAGGATGAGCTTGTCCGGGGCTTTCGTCACCAACAGGAGGTTGCAATGAAACACTCATCACTGGCTTTTTCGATCTTCGGTGTATCGCTCGTCGCCTGCCTCGCGTTCAGTGGCACGGCGTCTGCCGCCCCGGACGCATGGGGACCCTCGACCTGTACCGTCGCCTACGATTACTGCCTGTGGGTTTCCGGGAACACCAAGGAATACTGCGACGAGCAACTGTACGAGTGCCAACGCAACGAGAACGTTGCGTCCGCCCAGGGAGTCGCCAGAACCGACGATCCGCGGGGCCCCCGGCTGCAGACGCACGACTCTCTTCGACTTGCGATCTGAAGAAGCTGCACGCAAAAGAAAACCCCCGTCTTTCGACGGGGGTTTTTGCTTTTGAAGCCCCTGGCAGTGTCCTACTCTCGCATGGCGAATGCCACACTACCATCGGCGCTGGTGCGTTTCACTTCCGAGTTCGGGATGGGATCGGGTGGGGCCACACCGCTATGGCCGCCAGGGAAGGGGTGCGATGCGCGCACGGTTGCGCGACATCAGCATGGGGTCGGGATGTGACAGGTCTTTGCTCTTTGCCGGGCCTCGATATGCGTCGAGGCGGCGAAGCGTCTTGGGGTTATATGGTCAAGCCGCACGGATCATTAGTACGCGTTAGCTCAATGCATTGCTGCACTTCCACACCGCGCCTATCAACCTCGTGGTCTTCGAGGGTCCTTCAGGGGGCTTGTGCCCCGGGAGATCTCATCTTGGTGCGCGCTTCCCGCTTAGATGCTTTCAGCGGTTATCGCTTCCGTACGTAGCTACCCGGCAATGCCATTGGCATGACAACCGGAACACCAGCGGTACGTCCACTCCGGTCCTCTCGTACT
>DASSNH010000067.1:0-8476 GCA_035701405.1 Rhodanobacteraceae bacterium | reverse complement strand
CGGCCAGCGGTGGTACCCGTGAAATCGGCATTTACCTCGACCGGGTCTTCGCCACCACCGGCGAGCGCGTGTCGTGGCCCGCGGTGCATTACCAGCAGCCGCGCTACCTCTCCGCGTTCGAGCGCATCGAGGTGCCCACCTACAGCCAGTCGCTGCTGGCGGTGACGCCCTACGTCTCGTCGCGTTACGACAACGTCGGCCACGACGGCGGGCACAGCGAAGGCGTGGACGTGTTCTGGAAGCCGAACGGCCAGTTCCAGCTGACGGCGACGCTCAATCCCGACTTCGGCCAGGTGGAAAGCGACGACCTGGTGATCAATTTCGGCGCCACCGAAACCTACTTCAGCGACAAGCGCCCGTTCTTCACCGAGAACCAGGGCATCTTCGCGTTCGGCCTGCTCGATGACAACAGCGCGTTGGTGTACACGCGTCGCGTGGGCGCGCCGGCCGACGACGGCAGCGGCGCCGGCGACATCGACGCGGCGGTGAAATTCAACGGCAGCGTCGGCACCACGAGCTACGGCGTCTTGGCCGCAGGCGAACGCGGCGATGCCGGGCGCACGTTCGGCGCCGTGCGCGTGGTGCACGATTTCGGCTCGCGCAGCCTCGGCATGCTGCTCACCCGGGTCGACCGGCCGTTCCTCGATCGGCGGGCCACGGTGCTCGGCCTGGACCAGCGTTGGCAACCCAGTGCCAACCTGACGATTGCGACCAACGTGGTCGGCAGCGACATCCAGCAGTCCGGGCGAAGCAGCCGGGGACTCGGCGGCACCTTCATCGCCGATTACGTGATGGACGACGGCTGGCGCCAGCAGTGGCTGGGGATGTATTTCGACGACCGGCTGCAGGTCAACGACTTCGGCTACCTGGCGCGCAACGACCTCGAGTACGCGCATTGGGAAGTGCGCAAGCGCATCACCGACCTGCCCCCCGATTCGCGCTACCGCGACCACGACTGGCATTTCCGGATCGATGCCCTCGACAACACGCATGGCCTGAACCTGCGACGCCAGTTGCGCATCGAACGCGAAAGCAACCTGCGCAACGGCACGGACGAGGAAATCGAACTCAACGTCAACAGCGCGCTTTGGGACGACCTCCTGACCCGCGGCCATGGTGCCCTGTTCCTGCCGCCCTCCTTCTCGCTGCGCGTCGAGCGGCACACGCCGCGCCATGGCGACTGGGCGCACGAATGGGAAATCGACGTCGAGACCGGCGGATTGAGCGGCAACGGCCGGCTCGGATACGAACTCGAGGTCGTTCCCACCTATTTCATCAGCGACGCCCTGAGCCTCTCGGTGGGCTTGGACTACGTCTACACGCCGGGCTGGCTGGTGTGGCAGCACGATAACCTGGTCGGAAGTTTCGACCGGCGGTCACTGGAGCTGGAATCGGGGCTCGACTGGTACATCGACAACCGTTCGCAGTTGCGCGTGAAGCTGCAGGCGATCGGCCTCGACGCCAAGCTCCGCGGTGCTTACCGCGTGGCGGCGAATGGCCGCGCCGTGGCGAGCGACGACGCGATCGACAGCTTCGGTGTCCGCACCCTCGGTTTGCAGGTGCGATATCGCTACGAACTCGCGCCGCTGTCGTACCTCTATGTCGTCTACGGCCGCGGGGGATACGAGCAGGCGCCGATCCTCGACGACATACCGGGGGCGCCGCAGTTCCTGCGCGACAGCTTTTCCCTGCGCGATACGGAGCAGTGGCTGGTCAAGCTGAACTACCGGTTCGACATGTAGGGCCGGGATCGAGCGACCCCGGCCCCAGGGTACGTCGGATCAATGCCGTGGCACGTCATTCCCGCGAAGGCGGACCGGGCTCGCAGAGCCTGTCCCGGGCTTGATCCGGGAATTGCAAACCCGAACGCCGTGGACGGCGCAGTCCCTTGTCGCAACTCGCCGATGTGCAAAGACAATGGAAAACTTGCCGCATCCGCGGCTCGCCCTGCGGGCCATCGGCTGCGCCGATGTTCGCTCCAGCGTCCTGCCTCCGCAGTCCGGATATCGCCGCGCGATTCCGCGATGACGAGCAAAGTCGAAACTTTCCTGCATCGCGCCCTGTCGATTCCCGATTCCCGGCCTTAGTGGGGCAGCGCGAGATCGTCCAGGATCGCTTTGAGGAACCGCGCAGCCTCGCCACCGGTGCATGCACGGTGGTCGAAGGTCAGCGAAATCGGCAGGCGCCGGTGCACTTCGATGCCGCCCATCACCGCGACCACGTCGTGCGAGAGCTTGCCGACGCCGACGATCGCGACGCATGGCGGCACCACCACCACGGTGCCGTAGCGGCCGGCGAACATGCCGAAGTTGGACAGGCTGATCGTGTAGCCAGTCAGTTCCGAGGCCGGGATCGAACGATCCTCGACCTGCGCGCGCAGGCGGTTGATGCCTTCGCGCATGCCGCGCGCGTCGAGCATGTCGGCGTTGCGCAGCGCCGGCACGAACAGGCCGTCCGGCGTATCGACCGCGATGCCGAGGTCGACATGCGGGTGCCGGGTGACCGTCAGGTTCTGGTCGTCGAACCACGCATTCAATGCCGGCTCGGCCTTGCAGGCCGCGACGATCGCGCGCACGGTGCGCCCGGTGATGTCCTGCTTGCCCAGCCAGTGGTGCAGGTCGGCGTCGTCGACGATGGTGGTCTGCACCACGCGGTCGCGCGCATCGGCCATCACCCGCGCCATGTTGCGGCGCACGCCCTTCAATTGTTCGGGCTGGCCGGTCGCCTGCACCGATGGCGGCGTCGTGCGCATCGGCTTGCCCGACTGCGAAACCGTGCTGCGCTGCTCTTCCCTCCTCCCGCCGGGAGAAGGTGTCCGAAGGGCGGACGAGGGTACGACTCCGGCCGAACCCTCACCCCCAGCCCCTCTCGCGGAGGCAGAGGGGAGCAGAGCCGCGGTGCCGGAAGCCGCGGCATTCTTGACGTCCTGCATGGTGACCACGCCACCCGCACCGGTGGCCTGCACGCGCGCCAGATCGACCTTCAGTTTCCGTGCCATCGCGCGCACCGCCGGCACGGCCTTCACGCCGCCGACGCTGCCCGCCTGTTCCGTACGCACTTCGTTGCTGCTCGAGACCGCGCCGACCACCGTGCCTTCGTCTGCGCGATCGCCAGTGCCGCCCTTCTGGATCTCGCCGCCTTCGTCCGACGCGATCACCTTGTCCCCGTTCGCGGGCGCGGGTGCACCGGCACCTTTCGTGGGTTGTGCAGGCGCATGATGGCCGCCAGCCGCGTTCTCGGCGCGCTGCTTGCCCTTGGGGTCGAGCTCGAATTCGGCCAGCGGCGCGCCGGTGTTGATGACGTCGCCCGCGGCGCCGTGCTGCTTGAGCAGCTTGCCGGTAAACGGCGACGGCACTTCCACCACGGCCTTGGCGGTTTCCATCGACACCAGCGGCGCGTCCAGCTTGACGCTTTCGCCTTCCTTCACCAGCCATTCGACGATGGTGGCGTCGGGCAGGCCTTCGCCGAGGTCGGGGAGGTGGAATGTCTTCTTGTCGGCCATGATTTCGATCACCTTGTCCGTTGTACCCCCCTCCCACCGGGAGAGGGGCAGGGGTGAGGGTTCGGTATCAATCGGCGGGCACATGATTGCACCGGACCCTCATCCGGCGCTACGCGCCACCTTCTCCCGACGGGAGAAGGGAAAACCTCAGCTCGCCGCCAGCGTCCGCTTCGCCGCATCGACGACGCGCGCGGTGCTGGGCAACTGCTTCATCTCGAGGCGATACAGCGGGGTGTGCACGTCCCAGCCGCTGACGCGCGCCACCGGCGCCAGCAGGTCGTAGACGCATTCCTCGGCGACGCGCGCGGCAATCTCGGCGCCGAAGCCGGCGGTCTTCGGGGCTTCCTGGACGATCACGCAGCGACCCGTCTTCTGCACCGACTCGGCGATGGTGTCGAAATCGAGCGGCGTGAGGGTGGCGACGTCGATCACCTCGGCGCTGACCCCTTCCTGCGCGAGCGCGTCGGCGGCTTCGAGGCATTCCTTCACCTGCGCACCCCAGGTCACCAGCGTGATGTCGGTGCCATCGCGCAGCACGAAGCACACGTCCAACGGCAACGCCTCGCCATCGTCCGGCACCTCTTCCTTGTACTGGCGATAGATGCGTTTGGGTTCGAAGAACACCACCGGGTCGGGATCGCGGATCGCCGCCAGCAGCAAGCCGTAGGCGCGCGCGGGCGACGACGGCAGCACCACCCGCAGGCCCGGCACGTTCGTGAACAGGTGTTCGTTGGCTTCGGAATGGTGTTCGGGCGCATGGATGCCGCCGCCCCACGGCGCGCGGAATACCGCCGGGCAGGTCAAGCGCCCGCGGGTGCGGTTGCGCATGCGCGCGGCGTGGCAGCAGATCTGCTCCATCATCGGATAGATGAAGCCCTCGAACTGCGCTTCGCACACGGGCTTCATGCCTTGCGCCGCGAGGCCGACCGTGACGCCGGCAATGGTGGTTTCGTCCAAAGGCGTGTCGAACACGCGCCACTCGCCGAACTTGTCCGACAAGCCTTGCGTCGCGCGGAACACGCCGCCGTTGACACCGACGTCCTCGCCGAGCACCACGACCGAATCGTCGTGCGCCATCTCATAAGCCAGCGCCTGGGTAACGCCTTCGATCAGGGTAATCGCCGCCATGTCAGTGGCTCCCCTGATCCAGCGCAACCGCCTCGTCGCGCTGCTTCAACAAGTCTGCCGGCAATTCGGCGAAGGTGTAATCGAACATCGCGGTCACCGGCTGCGCGTGGGTTTCGAGGTACGCATCCACTTCCTTGTCCATCCAGTCGTCGCATTCGGCCTGCAGCTTGTCTTCCTTCTTCTTGTTCCAGGCCTTCTTCGCTTCCAGCCAGGTGCGCAGGCGCTTGACCGGATCCTTGGTCCAGGCGTCCTCGACCTCGTCCTTGCCGCGGTAGCGACGCGCGTCGTCGGCCGTGGTGTGGTCACCGAGGCGATACGTGACGCACTCGACCACGCTGCCGCCCTTGCCCGCGCGCGCGCGTTCGACCGCGTCGGTCATCGCCTTCTTTACGGCGATGATGTCGTTGCCGTCCACCTGGATGCAGTAGAGGCCTGCCGCGATGCCCTTCTGCGCGAGCGTCTTGGCGCCGGACTGGATCGTGCGCGGCACCGAGATCGCCCACTGGTTGTTGACGATCGCCGCGACCAACGGCAAGTCGCGCGCGCCTGCCACGTTGATCGCCCCGTAGAAGTCGGCCTTGGAAGAACCGCCGTCGCCGATGGTGCACACGGCGACGCGCTTCTCCCTGCGGATCTTGAACGCGAGCGCCGAGCCGGCCGCATGCAGGCATTGCGTGCCGATCGGCACCGACCACGCGAAGTCGTGTTTCGCCGGTTCGTTCTGGTAATCGTTGCCGCGCTCGTCGCCACCCCAGTACATGTACACGTCGCGCGGACGCACGCCGCGATACAACTGCGCGCCGTATTCGCGATAACTCGGCGCGAACACGTCTTCGGGTTTCAGGGCGCTGCCGATGCCGACGTGGGTCGCTTCGTGACCCAGGCATGACGCGTAGGTGCCGAGCTTGCCGGTGCGCTGCAGCGCGATCGACTTGGTGTCGAACACGCGCGTGGACACCATCAGCTTGTACAGCTCGACCATCTGGTCCATGTCCTGCGCGAAGTCGGGCAGGTCCTTGCGTACCTGCTTGCCCTCCGGGTCGAGGTATTGCAGGTATTCGATTTCAAACTTGGCGGCGATGGGCACGGGTTGCTCCCGGTCGATTCGGATTCGATTGGCTCCACGTCGCGCGGAGCCGCGAGCGCTCGCAGCCGTCGTTTCGGCGCAAGCGGGCCGCCTATTATCGCATGCACATGCGTGGATTCGCAGGTCGCTCCGATGCTGCATCGCAACAGAAAGCCAGCCGACCGCCGCTTGACCTCGATCATCGCCAGCCGCTGCATGGGCCGAGAGGATTTTGCGGGCAAGCACGTTTTTTTGCGATCGCCGCTGATCGCTGCTTCGCTAAACTGAGCATTCTCCGAACCTCGCCACTGAGCCACGCACACCAGAACGGCCATCATGGCCTGACTTTCCACAAAGTTTCTGCCGATCGTCCCTGATCGCGGCTTCGCTCCTCGAACATATCGCCCGCCGCGCTCGCATAACGCACACCAGAACGGCCATCCATGGCCTGACTTTCCACAAAGCTTCTCCGAACGGGCCCATTTCATGACCGACAGCAACCGGCGCGAACTCGAAGCCGGCATCCAGCGCGACCTCTCCGGGCGCATGACGTACGCGAGTTACCTGCGGCTGGATGGGCTGCTGGCGGCGCAGCGCCCGGTGTCCGACCCCGCCTACCACGACGAAATGCTGTTCATCGTGCAGCACCACGTCGCGGAGTTGTGGCTGAAGCTGATGATCCACGAGTTGCGCGGGACCATCGTGGATCTCGATGCCGACCAGCCCGACCAGGCGCTCAAGAAGCTCGCCCGCGTCAAGCGTATCCAGGACCAGTTGTTCAACGAATGGGCGGTGCTGGAGACGATGACGCCGCACGAATATCTCAAGTTCCGCGACGCGCTGGGGCCGTCCTCCGGTTTCCAGTCGCTGCAGTACCGCACGGTGGAGTTCCTGCTCGGCAACAAGCACGCGGACATGCTGGAGGTGTTCTCGCACGATACCGAGGCGCAGGAACGCCTGCGCGCGACGTTGGAGGCGCCGAGCCTGTACGATGCGGCGCTGCGCTGGCTGGCCCGGCGCGGGCACGCGGTTCCGCAGGCGGTCCTGGACCGCGACGTGCGGCAGGGCTGGAAGCACGACGAGTCGCTGTTGCCGGTATTCCGGCGCATCTACGAGGCGCCGGACAAGTTCTGGCCCGAGTACAACCTGTGCGAGACGCTGGTGGACGTCGAGGAGAACTTCCAACTCTGGCGCTTCCGCCACATGAAGGCGGTGGAACGGATCATCGGCCATCGCCGCGGCACCGGCGGCTCGTCCGGCGTCGGGTTCCTCAAGAAGGCGCTCGACCTCACGTTCTTCCCGGAACTGCTCGAAGTCCGCACCGAGATCAAACCGGCCTGACGCGCTCCGCGGGTTGCTGCCGCGGCCTGCGCGGGTTTAAGGTCCGCAGCGGCCGGGAGGGCCAGCCGCTGCGGGAGCCGCCGATGGGCGCCAGTGAAGCTTCGGATCCGACGCACGATTCCGGGCGCCTCCTCGGGCACCCGCGCCTGCTGTGGGTGCTGCTGGTACTCACGGTCTGGTTCAATTTCGCCTTCTACGGTTTCCGCGCATTCCTCGCCCCGTATGCCGCGG
The DNA here is from genome assembly GCA_035701405.1 of Rhodanobacteraceae bacterium. GTDB lineage: Bacteria > Pseudomonadota > Gammaproteobacteria > Xanthomonadales > Rhodanobacteraceae > 66-474. Next base: position 1,208 of record DASSNH010000067.1, on the reverse strand, counting down.
AGACCTTCTTCGCGACGCTGCCGAAGGGCCAGGCGCTGCAGCAGGCCAACCTGCTGTTTGCCGGGTTCGGCACCCTGCTCTATGCCGTGACGATCCTGGGCGGCTGGGTGGCCGACAATGTGCTGGGGGAGGTGCGCTCGCTGCGGCTTTCGCTGTGGCTGATGATCCCGGCGCTGCTCGGGATGGCGTGGCCCGGCCTGTACGGATTCCTGATGGCGCTGGCGGCCTTCGTCCTGGCGGCGGGACTCAACATCCCGCTGACGGTGCTGGTCGGTCGCAACTACGCGAACGACGATCCGAAGCGCGAGGCCGGCTACACGCTGTACTACCTGGCGATCAACCTCGGCGCGTTCATCGCGCCCATCATCTGCGCGGGATGGATCGGTGCCCACTACGGATATCGATGGGGCTTCGCCACCGCGGCGGCGGGCATGCTGCTGGGAACGCTGGTGTTCGAGTGGCGCCAGCGCAGGCTGCCGGGCGCCGACGACAGGCCGCGCTTTCATCGGCGCTGGTCGACTCCCGTGGTGGTCGTGGCGTGGCTGGCGCTGATCGTGCCCACGGCATTCCTGATGGCCTATACCACGGTACTCGAAATCGCGGTGTACGCCCTCATGGGCCTGCTGATCGTGTACTTCGTGGTCCGCTGCCGGCGTCGTGGCGACCGCGTGCAGAACCACCGCTACATCGCGCTGCTGCTGCTCTTCATCGCGCTGGTGGTGTTCTGGGCGCTGAGCCTGCTCTCCGCCAGCGCCCTGAACTTCTTCGCCCGCGACCACGTGGCCCCGCTGTGGAACGGACAGGTGTTGGGGCTCGCGTGGAGCTTCACCCTGTTCCAGTCGGTGAACCCGCTGTACATCCTGGTCCTCGCGCCCTTCCTGGCAATGCTGTGGCCGTGGCTGGACCGGCGCCGGATCAATCCATCCACGCCACGCAAGTTCGGGATCGGGCTGCTGCTGGTGGCGCTGGGCTACGGCGCCTTGTGGTATGCGATCGCGCGCATGCAATTGCCCGACGGCAAGGTCGCCGCCTGGACGCTGCTGGTGTGCTACCTCGGCTCGACGGTGGGCGAACTCGCGCTGTCACCGATCGGCTATGCGCTGGTCGGCAAGCTCGCCGCGCCCGACGAGGCATCGCTCGCGATGGGCGGCTGGTTCTTCGGCGTCGGCATCTCCTACGACATCTCGGGCCAGATCGCGACGCTGACC
>DASSNH010000066.1:0-2826 GCA_035701405.1 Rhodanobacteraceae bacterium | reverse complement strand
TCGCAACCCCGCGGCGCGGCCTCCGCTGCTCGCCAACACGATGCCGATGGTGCGGCTCGGACCGGCCGACCGCGAAAGGATCGGCGAGCTGGCCTCCGCGGCCCGGGCATCCGATCCGGCTGCGTCCGCCGACGAATCCAGGGGCGCCGCCACCGAAGTGGACGGTGGCGAGGACGCGGCCGCCTGGATGGGACTTTCGCCCGGAGCCGAAGGACAAGCGTACTCCAAGCATGCCAACGACAGCGCCACGCCGCTCCTGGACGTGGTGATGGAACTCGACGAAAGCCACATCGTCGCGCTCTGCCGTGTTTCGCTGGAACACGATCAGTTCATCCGCGACCACGTGATTTCGGGTCCCGTGTCGGTGGATCCTGTGCTCACGGGCTTCCCCTGCGTGCCGCTGGCGGTCAGCATCGAACTGATGGCGGAAGCCGCCGCGGTGCTCGCGGGGCGTACCGACGTCAGCGTCATCGAGAACCTTCACGCCTTCGACTGGATGTCGCTCGACGACGACACACTCGACATCGAAGTGCGCGCCGAAGGGATCGACGTCGCAGCCGGGCGCTACCGCGCGTCCGTGGCGACGCCGCGCGGCGTCGCGGTCACCTGCGAAGTTTCATTCTCGCGAGATTTCAGGCTCGGGCCGGTGGCGCCCCTGCACGAGCCCCGGCCCTGGAACATCGACACGTCGAAACTCTACACGCCAGGCCGCTATTCGCTGTTCCACGGGCCGGTGTTCCAGAGCCTGCGCGACATCGAGGTCTGGAACGACAGTGGCCTCGATGTAACCCTCGGCGACGTCAGCCTGGCCGGTTTCTTCGAATCCGGCCACACGCCTTGCCTGGTACTGAACCCGGTGCTGCTGGATGCGCTGAGCCACGCGGTGCCGTGCTGGCTGATCCAGTACATCGGCCCCGAGTTCCATTTGTTCCCCTCGTCGATAGGCCGCATCGAATTCTACGAATCGTGCCCGGCGGGGCGCGACGGCATCCTGCTCCGGGCGCGCCAGGAACCCGCCGATCCGGGCAACGACGACATCTTCGCGCTGCGCAACTGGCAGGTCGATTGCACCGACGGAGAGGGTCGCGTGCTGATGCGGGCCGAGGCCATCAGCAACGTGTTCTTCCAGGTGCCGCCGACCTATCACGCGCTGCGCACGCATCCCGCGACCGGCATGCTGGGCGCCCCGATCCACTCGCCGGTACCCCACGTCGAGTTGTGGGAGGTGCCGCTGATCGGAAAGCAACTGTTCACGCAGTCCGGCGGGATCTGCTCGCGGGTGCTGGCCCATGCCTTGCTCGGCGCCGAAGAACGCGAGGCCTGGCGCGCGCTGGAAGACGCCGGCCTGCCGCGGCGGCGCGAATGGCTGAGCGGCCGTGCCGCCATCAAGGAGGCGGTCCGGCACTGGGTTTACAGACGCACCGGGCAACTGCTGTACCTGGCGGACATCGTCGTAAGCCATGATCCGCAGCGTGCTCCGTCGGTCGGGGGTTGGTGGTGCGGTTCGCTGATCGACGCACCCCGGGTTTCGCTGGCGCACAACGCGGATTCCTGCGTGGCCGCCGTCTCGGCGCCCGGCCAACCGGTCGGGGTGGACCTTGAACGAACCGACCGCTTGGAGAACCCGGAACTGGTCGTGGACTCGTTCGCGGTGGAGGAACGCGAACTGGTCGGTGGCGCCGGCGCGGCGCAACAGGAACGCGTCTTGCGGATCTGGTGCGCCAAGGAGGCGGCGGCGAAGTGCTTGGGTGTCGGCTTCTCCGGGCAGCCCTGGACGTTTCGGGTCATGGCCGCCGATCCGGCCCTCGAACACTGCGAAATCGCGCATGCGGCGGGCACTGTCGCGGTCACGATCGCAAGGAAGGATGCCGCGCTCATCGCGGTGGGGACTCTCATGGCACAACAACTAGAGGCAAAGGCATGAGCAATCTAAGAGGGAACAAACCGATCGAAACGGTCGTCGCCGTCGTGGGCGACATCACGCAGGACTGGGGTCTGGAATCCGACAAGGAACTGGGCGCCGAGACATTGCTGGCGCGTGACCTCGGGTTTACCTCCATCGACCTCATCCAGTTTTGCGTCGCACTCGATCAATGCTATGGCCGGCGCATCGGCTTCCAGGATCTGCTGATGAAGGACGGCAGCTATATCGGCGACGTGTCCCTGGGACAGTTCGCCGACTTCATCGCCGCCCGCCTGGACGCACAAGGAGTCCCGACATGAGCGTACGCACCCTTTTCATCGGCATGGACGGCGCGACCTTCACCGTGCTGGACGATCTCACCCAGGCCAATGGCGGCAAACCGGTGATGCCGTTCCTCTCGCGCATCTACGCCGAGGGCAGCCGAGCCAAGTTGCGCTCGACTCCGCATCCGCTGACCCCGCCCGCATGGGTTTCGCTGATGACGGGACGCGGACCCGGGCACCATGGGGTATTCGACTTCATCCGCGCGGAGGAACGCGGGGACGAGGTTTACTTCACGCTGTACGACTCGCGCGACTGCCGGGTGGAGACCATCTGGTCGATGGCCAGCCGGCAGGGCAAGAAAGTGTGCGCCCTTAACTTCCCGTTCACGGCGCCGCCGCCCGCGCAGTTGAACGGCTGCATCGTGCCCGGCTTCATCCCGTGGCGGCACCTGCGGCGCAATTCCTATCCCGACGACATTTACGAGCGCCTGAAATCGATCCCCGATTTCAATCCACAGGAACTCGCCTGGGATTTCGATCGCGAAAAGCAGTCCGGTGACGAGCTGAGCGACGAGAATCGCGAAAAATGGGTGCGCTACCACCTGCCGCGCGAGCAGCAGTGGTTCAAGGTGGCGCAAT
>DASSNH010000065.1:0-3552 GCA_035701405.1 Rhodanobacteraceae bacterium | reverse complement strand
TCGACCACGTCGTCCAGGCGCCAGCCGACCACGTCGACGATCGGGCCGTTCGCGCCTTGGCCGACGCCGACGATGCGGTCGCCGACCTTGAGCTTGCCCGACAGTGCGGCCGGGCCGCCGGCGACGATCTCGCGGATCGCGGTGTAGTCGTCATCGCGTTGCAGCACCGCGCCGATGCCTTCCAGCGACAGCTTCATGGTGATGTCGAAGTTCTGGCTGGCGCGCGGACCGAAGTAATTGGTGTGCGGATCGATCGCCGTCGCGTACGCGTTCATGAAGGTCTGGAACACGTCTTCGCTGTCGAGCTGGTGCACGCGGTCGAGGTAGTTCTCGTAGCGGCGCGACAGCGTCTTGCGGATCTCCGCGTCGTCCTTGCCCGCGAGCTTCAGGCGGATCCAGTCGTTCTGCACGCGCCCCTGCCACAGCTTGTCGAGCGCGGCGGCATTCGCGGCCCACGGCGCCTTGTCGCGGTCGAAGGTGTAGGTGTCGTTGGTGTCGGGATTGAAACCCTTCTTCAGCAGCGCCAGCGCATACGCGGTGCGTTCGCCCGCGCGCTTTTCGTACAGGTTGAAGATGGCGAACGGTATCGACATGTCGCCGTTCCAGATCGCGTCATCGAGCTTGGTGCGTTCGGCCGCGAACTGATTGATGTCCTGTTGCGTGAAGAACAGCTTGCTGCCGTCGAGCGCCTTGAAATAGGCGTCGAAGATCTTCTGCGACATCGCGTCGTCGAGCGGCAGCGCCTCGTACTGGAAGCGCGTCAGCAGACGCGCCGCGAGGATCGCGGCCTGGCCCTGCGCCGCGCTCGGCTTCAATACCGGCGCTGGAGTGGGCTTGTACTTGGCGAGCGGCGCGGTGACCGCGCTGGACGCCGATGCCGGACATGCGGCGGCCGCCGGCGCGGCGCCGCGGGCTTGCGCACCAAACGAAAAGACGAGGGCGATCAGGACAACAAAAGCACGCTGCAACATGGACTTTCCTTGGGCGGCCGCAACGGGATGGCCGTTTGCGCTCGAAGCGCGGACAAAGACGAAATGCGCCAGCCGTTCGCTGGCGCGTGCGGGTGCGTGGTGCAGGCGGAGAGGCTCGTCTGGGCGCGGCCCAGCATTAAAGTATCGGAAAATCCGGGCGCCGGATATGGCCGCAAGTCACGCAGCGGCACGGGGCAACACCGAGTCCGCGTCCTGCGGGATGAGTCCGAATTGTCGGCCAAGCTCGGCAATCAGCACTTCCTCGACGTCGGCAAGCCGCGACGGGCCTCCCAAGTCTAGCATCTGCGTCACCGCGAGGCCCGCATAGCCGCAGGGATTGATGCGGTGGAAGGGTTCCAGGTCCATCGCGACGTTGAAGGCGAGCCCGTGGAAGGTGCAGCCGTGGCGCACGCGCAGGCCCAGCGCGGCGATCTTGGCGTCGCCCACGTACACGCCGGGCGCGCCTTCGCGGCGCGCGGCCACGATGTTCCATTCGGCCAGCGTATCGATGAGGGATTGCTCGATCCTTAGCACCAGTTCGCGCACGCCGATCTTCAGCCTGCGCAGGTCCAGCAGCGGATAGGCCACGATCTGGCCGGGGCCGTGGTAGGTCACCTGCCCGCCGCGGTCGACGTGGATCACCGGGATGTCACCCGGCGCCAGTACGTGTTCCGGCTTGCCGGCCTGGCCCAGCGTGAACACGGGATCGTGCTCGACCAGCCACAGTTCGTCCGGCGTGTCCGGCCCGCGCGCATCGGTGAACGCCTGCATCGCGCGCCAGACGGGTTCGTAGGGTTGGCGGCCGAGGTGGCGCACCAGCAAAGAGCGGGGACGGACGATAGGTAGTGGGGGCGCCATCGGTTGTATTTCGGAGAACTGACGTATAAATGGCGATCAACCGCGACATTTCAAACTTGCTGGACGGATTTGTCAGTGCGCCCCCGCTTCCCGCCTCCAAACCCCGCTTCTCACAACGTATACCGGATATCCGGATCGGCGCGCAGCGCGGCGTGCGCCGCTTCGTGCTTCTCGCGCGAGGGGCAGTTGAACACCACGCTCACCGACACGTAATTGCCCTGGCTGGAAGGCCGTTCGCGCACGCTGGCTTCCAGCACCGACAGTCCGAGCCCGCGCAGGATTTCCGGCACCCGCTCGCGCAGGTTCGCGTTGGCGTTGCCCATCGCGGTGATTTCGAAGCTGCCGGGAAACTGGAAGCCTTGGCCGTCCTTCTTCTCGATGTCGTCGAGGTCACGCATGTAAGCAACCTTACTTCGCCGAGGCGGGCGGCGCCACGCTGGACGCCGACGACACCGTCACGGTCGGCGCCGGCGTGGTGGTGGTGCCGTTGCCGCGATGGAACAGCAGCAGGATCGCGTCCCACAACCGCTTGAAGAAGCCCCCTTGCGGCGCGTCCTTCAGCACCACCAACGGTTCGGTGACCACCGGCTTGCCATCGAACGTCACCTTGAGCGAACCCACCTGCTGGCCCTGCTTGAACGGCGCGATCAGGCGCTGCGGGAATTCCAGCGTGGCCTGCAACTGGTCGTACTTGCCGCGCGGGATCGTCACCGACGCATCTTGCGCGATGCCGAGTTGCAGCGTGTTGGCTTCGCCCTTCCACAACCGCGGCGTCGCCAGCACCTGGCCGGCCTTGTAGAGATCATGCGTGCGATAGAAGTTGAAGCCCCAGTTGAGCAGCGCCTCGTCGCCGGTGGTCGCCGCGTTCATGTCGGGACCGCCCATCGTCACCGCGATCAGGCGCATGCCGTTGCGCAGCGCGGAGGCCGCGAGGCAGAAGCCGGCTTCCTTGGTCGAGCCGGTCTTGATGCCGTCCACCGAGGGATCGGTCCACAGCAGCGTGTTGCGGTTGTGCTGGGTGATGCCGTTCCACTCGAACGACTTGATCGCCGAGATCTTGTACTGCTCGGGGAAATTCTTGATCAATGCGCGCGACAGGATCGCGATGTCGTGCGCGGTGCTGTAGTGGTCGGACGCGGGATAACCCGAGGCGTTGATGAAATGCGTGTTGTCCATGCCTAGCCGCCTGGCGTAGGCGTTCATCATTTCCGCGAAGGCCTGCTCGGAACCGGCGACGTGTTCGGCCAGCGCGATCGCGGCGTCGTTGCCGGATTGGATGATCATGCCGTACAGCAGATCCTTCAGCGGCACGTCCGAATCCAGTTTCAGGAAACTCGTTGAACCGTCGGTGCCGGCACCGCCCGCGCGCCAGGCGTGCTCGCTGATGTGCACCTTGTCGTCCAGGTGGATCTTGCCGGCCGCGATCTCGGCGTTGACCACGTACTCGGTCATGATCTTGGTCAGCGAGGCCGGCGCGCGGCGCTGGTCCATGTTGCTGGACGCGAGGATCTGGCCGTTGGCGTAATCCATCAGCACCCACGCCTGCGCGTTCGGCTGCGGCGCCGGCGGGATCGGCGTTTCGGGAATCGTCGGCACCGGCTTGGGCGGCGTCGAGGGCTTCGGCGGCAACGCGGTCTGCGCGAACAGCACGCCGGTGAAGGCGACGAGGGATACCAGCATCAGGGGACGCAACTTGTTCATCAGGTTTGGAATTCCGGGGAGG
>DASSNH010000064.1:0-17985 GCA_035701405.1 Rhodanobacteraceae bacterium | reverse complement strand
TTCCGCAAGTTCGCCGGCATCGACGTGTTCGACATCGAGATCGACGAGCGCGACCCCGACAAGCTGGTCGAGATCATCGCCTCGCTGGAACCGACCTTCGGCGGCATCAACCTCGAGGACATCAAGGCGCCGGAATGCTTCCAGGTCGAGCGCAAGTTGCGCGAGCGGATGAACATCCCGGTCTTCCACGACGACCAACACGGTACCGCGATCATCGTGGGTGCGGCGCTGACCAACGCATTGATCGTGGTCGGCAAGAAAATCGGCGAGGTGAAAGTCGCGGCCTCGGGCGCGGGCGCGGCCGGCATCGCCTGCCTGGACATGCTGGTGCGCCTCGGCGTGAAGCCCGAGAACATCCGGGTCTGCGACAAGGACGGCGTGCTGTACCACGACCGGCCGGGACTCGACCGGAGCCTGGAGCGCTACGCCCGCAAGACCAAGGCCCGCACGCTGCGCGAAATCGTCAAGGGCGCCGACGTCTTCCTCGGCGTCTCGGCCGGCGGCGTGCTGACCCGCGACATGGTGGCGACCATGGCCGCCCGCCCGGTGATCCTCGCGCTCGCCAACCCGACCCCGGAAATCACCCCGGAGGAGGCGCGCGCCGCGAAACCCGACGCCGTCATCGCGACCGGCCGTTCGGATTACCCGAACCAGGTCAACAACGCGCTGTGCTTTCCCTACATCTTCCGCGGCGCGCTGGACGTCGGCGCCACCGGCATCAACGAGCAGATGACCGTCGCCTGCGTGCACGCGATCGCGCAGCTCGCGCGCCGCGAGGCCTCCGATGTCGCGCAGCGGGCCTACGGCGGGCGCGTGCCGCACTTCGGGCGCGACTACCTGATCCCGCGTCCGTTCGACCCGCGGCTGCTGGTGCAGGTTGCCCCGGCGGTCGCCAGGGCGGCGATGGAGTCGGGCGTCGCGACGCGCCCGCTCACCGACATGCGCGCCTACACCGAGAAGCTCACCCAGTTCGTGTTCCGCACCGGGCTCGCGATGAAGCCGGTCTTCGAGCGCGCGCGCGCCAAGCCAATGCGGGTCGCCTACGCCGACGGCGAAGAGGAAACCATCCTGCGCGCGGTGCAGGTGCTGGTCGACGAGGGCCTGGTCAAGCCGATCCTGATCGGCCGGCCCGACGTGATCGCTCGCCGGATCGACCGGATCGGCCTGCGCCTCGAGCAAGGCCGCGATTTCGAGCTGGTGAACCTGCACTCCGATCCGCGCTTCGATGCCTACTGGCAGCACTACTACGAGCTGATGCAGCGGCGCGGCGTCACGCCTTCGCTGGCCAAGTCCGTGGTGCGCTCGCGCTCGACAGTGATCGCGGCGCTGATGGTCGCGCGCGGCGATGCCGACGCACTGATCTGCGGCACCGTCGGCCGCTACCAGCGCAAGGCCGAATACATACGCGACATCATCGGACTCGATGCCGGCGTCGCGACGCTCTCGTCGATGGCCGCGGTCGCCAACGACAAGGGGCTGTCGTTCTTCCTCGACACCCACATGCAGCATGACCCGTCGCCCGAGCAGATCGCCGAGGCGACGCTGCAGGCGACGCTGCGCCTGAAGCTGCTGGGCGTGGTGCCGCGGGTCGCGCTGATCGCGGCGTCCAACTTCGGTGCCCGCAACACGCCGACCGCACGCAAGATGCAGGAAGTGCTGCGGCTGCTCCGGGAACGCGATCCAAGCCTCGAGGTCGAAGGCGAGATGCAGGCCGACGTCGCGCTCGATCCGGAACTGCGGGCACGGGTTTTTCCGAATTCGCGCCTGACCGGCCGCGCCAACGTATTCGTGTTCCCCAACCTCGCCGCCGCCAACGCTGCGTTCAACATCACCCGCTCGATGTCGGACGGCGTCGTGATCGGCCCGATCCTGATGGGCGTGGCGAAACCGGCACACGTGCTGACCCCGCAGGCGACCGTGCGGCGGGTCGTGAACATGAGCGCGATCGCCTGCGTCGAGGCGCAGATCCGCGCGCCGCACGAACGCGTGGTCAAGCGCAAGGCCCGCGCCAAGGCGCAGGGGAAGGCACCCAAATCATCCGGAACCATCAAGAGATCGGCGCGGAGCGCCGCGCACGGGAGCAAACGATGAACGCAGTGGCACAGGAATTCATGGACCAGGACCCCGATCCGCGCGAAACCCGCGAGTGGATCGAATCGATCGAGGCGGTAATCAGCGCCGAGGGCACCGAGCGCGCGCACCAGATCCTGGAAAAGCTGGTCGATGAAACCCGGCGCGCCGGCGGCCACCTGCCGTTCTCGACCACCACCGACTACGTGAACACCATTCCGCCGCAGCAGGAAGCCAAGTCGCCCGGCGACGCCGCGATGGAGTGGCGGATCCGCTGCCTGATCCGCTGGAACGCTATGGCGATGGTGGTGCGCGCGAACCGCAAGCCGGGGTCGCTGGGCGGCCACATCGCGAGCTTCGCATCATCGGCGACGCTGTACGACGTCGGCTTCAACCACTTCTGGCGCGCGCCTTCGGAAGACCACCCCGGCGACCTGATCTGCTACCAGGGGCATGCCAGCCCGGGTATCTATGCGCGCTCGTTCCTGGAAGGACGCCTGAGTACCGACGACCTCGATCACCTCCGCATCGAGACCCAGCCGGGCGTCAAGGGCCTGCCGTCCTATCCGCATCCGTGGCTGATGCCCGATTACTGGCAGGTGCCGACGGTGTCGATGGGCCTCGGGCCCATCCAGGCGATCTACCAGGCGCAGTTCATGAAGTACCTGGAAGCGCGCGGCATGGTGCCGAAGTCAGACCGCAAGGTCTGGTGCTTCCTCGGTGACGGCGAGTGCGACGAACCCGAATCCCTCGGCGCGATTTCGGTCGCGGGCCGCGAACACCTCGACAACCTGGTGTTCGTGATCAACTGCAACCTGCAGCGCCTCGATGGGCCGGTGCGCGGCAATGGCAAGATCATCCAGGAACTCGAAGGCGTGTTCCGCGGCGCCGGCTGGAACGTCATCAAGCTGATCTGGGGCTCGTACTGGGATCCGCTCCTCGCCCGCGACAGCAAGGGCGTGCTGCGGAAACTGATGATGGAAACCGTGGACGGCGAATACCAGGCTTGCAAGGCGTTCGGCGGCGCGTACACGCGCGAACATTTCTTCGGCAAGTATCCGGAAACCGCGGCGATGGTCGCCAACCTTTCCGACGAGGACATCTGGAGACTGAACCGTGGCGGCCACGATCCGCACAAGGTGTACGCCGCCTACCATGCGGCGGTGCAGACCGAAGGCATGCCGACCGTGATCCTCGCCAAGACGGTCAAGGGCTACGGCATGGGCGCGGCGGGCGAATCGCTCAACATCGCCCACCAGGCCAAGAAGATGCACCAGGACGCGGTGAAGATCTTCCGCGACCGTTTCCAGATCCCGATTTCGGACAAGCAGCTCGAGGGCGAAGACCTCGAGTCGGTGCCGTATTACCACCCCGGCAAGGATTCGCCGGAAGTCCAGTACATGCAGGAGCGTCGCAAGGAACTCGGCGGTCCCCTGCCGTACCGGCGCGCAAAGTCGACCAAGACCCTTCCGGTGCCGGCCATCGACAAGTTCGAACAGATCACCAAGGGCACGGGTGACCGCGAGATCAGCACCACGATGGCGATGGTGCGCGGCATGAACCTGCTGTTGCGCGACAAGGAAATCGCGCCGCACGTCGTGCCCATCGTGGTCGACGAGGCCCGCACCTTCGGCATGGAGGGCATGTTCCGCCAGATCGGCATCTATGCGCCGGGCGGCCAGAAATACCGTCCGCAGGATGCCGACCAGTTGCTGTACTACCGCGAAGCCGAAGACGGCCAGGTGCTGCAGGAAGGCATCTCTGAAGCGGGCGGCGTGTCGGCCTGGATCGCGGCCGGCACCAGCTACTCGGTATCCGACCAGCCGATGCTGCCGTTCTTCATCTTCTATTCGTGCTTCGGTTTCCGCCGCATCGGCGACCTGATCTGGGCTGCCGGCGATCAGCGCACCCGCGGTTTCCTGCTGGGCGCGACCGCCGGACGCAGCTTCGCGGGCGAAGGCCTGCAGCACGCCGACGGCGATTCGATGCTGGTCGCGGGCGTGGTCCCGAACTGCAAGGCGTACGACCCGACCTACTCCTACGAGACCGCGGTGATCCTGCAGGACGGGATCCGCCGGATGCTCCACGAGCAGGAAGACGTCTTCTACTACGTCACCGTGATGAACGAGAACTACGTCCATCCGGACATGCCGAAGGGCTGCGAGGAAGGGATCATCAAGGGGATGTATTTGTTGAAGGCGGGGAACGGGGAACAGGGAACCGGGAAAGGCAAGAGCAAGGGCAAGAGCGGGAGCAAGGCGGCGCGGGTGCAGTTGCTGGCGTGCGGCGTGGTGCTGCGCGAGGCGATCACAGCCGCGGAATTGCTGGAGCAGGAGTTCGGCGTGCAGGCGGACGTGTGGTCGTGCCCGAGCTTCGTCGAGCTTTCCCGCGACGGCTTCGACTGCGAGCGCTGGAACCGGCTGCATCCGGACCCGAAGGAGCGGCGCGTTCCGTACGTCGAGCAGTGCCTCGACGGCCACGACGGCCCGGTGATCGTCGCGTCCGACTACGTGCGCGCCTTCGGCGACCAGGTCCGCGCGTTCGTGCCGCACGGCCGCCGCTGCACCGTGCTCGGCACCGACGGCTACGGGCGCAGCGACAGCCGCGCGCACCTGCTCGAGTTCTTCGAGGTCAACCACCACTGGATCGCGCACGCCGCGGTCTCGGCGCTGGCCGACGACGGCGTGCTGGCGCGCAAGGACGTCGAGCGCGCGATCAAGCTCTGGAACCTCGATCCGGACAAGCCGAATCCGCTCTGGGCGTAACGCCGGCTTGCGCCCTGGTTCGACCGCGGCGGATCAGGGCTCGAGTACCAGCGTGCGCGAGAGTTTCGAGACACCGCGCTCGTCGAAGGCCTCGACCGCGACGAAGTAGCGCACGCCCTTGTTGAGCGCGGTGAGCTTCAACATGGTCGGCTGGTCCCCGAAGCGCTGCCAAGTTTCGTAAAGACGGTCGGGCGCGATGCCCCAGCGCACGTTGTAGCCGACCGCGCCCTTCACCGGCTTCCACGCGACCTCGGCATCGCGCGCGTCGGGCAGGCGCGTGGCCGACACCAGCTCTGGCGCAGGCGGCGGCGGACCGTCCGCGTTGCCGAACACGCGCAAATCGGAGATCGCCAGGTGCTGTGCGCCGACGTGCACGTGCACGTAGCGGACGTAGCGGATGCGCGCCGGCCGGTCGAGTTCGACATAGGCGTTGGCGTGGTCTTGGGTCGAATGCGAAAGATCGGCGATCGTCGTCCAGCGCTTGCCGTCGAGCGAACCCTCGAGCCGGAATTGCGTGACGATGTCCTGTGCGTCGCCGTAGCGGCCGGATTGGTAATCGGCGTAATTGACCTGCACCGCGCGCACCGTGCGGGGGCCGCCGAGATCGAGCGTCAGCGTCTGTCCGGCGTTGTCGTTCGCCGCGACCCAGAACGTGCGCGGATTCTCGTCGGCCGTGTTCGAGGCCGGATAACCCGGCAATTGCGAGGACGCCGTCGCGGCCTTGCGGTACGACAGCAGCATCCAGCCGGCGAAGGTGCTTTCGCCGGGCTTGAGCTTGTGGTCGGGCATCCGCTGCGGAAAATCGCCGAAACGCGTATCGACCCACATCTGCCCGTCCCGGGTGAAGCCGCCGGGAAACAGATCGACGCGCCGTTCGAATCGCCAGTTGACGCCCACCCACATCGTGCCGCTGTTCCACCAGTTGCCATACGCATCCTGGAAGGTGGAGCCGTGGCCCGCGCCGACCACGAAGCCCCCGGGTTTGTAGCCGACCGGGTTGTACGGGGCGTAGGTGAACGGCCCCAGCGGTGCGTTGCCGACGTACACACCGGTGGCATAGACGTTGTACTCGGTGCCGGGTGCGCCGTACTGGAGGTAGTAGCGGCCGTCGTGCTTGCTCATCCACGCGCCTTCGATGTAGGGCGCGATGGTGGTGTCGCCGTGGTCCTGCCCGAAGCGTTCCCAGCCGTGGCTGGCCGGATCGGCACGCAGCAGTGCGAGCGGCTTGCCGACGAACTTCACGCGCTTGCCTTCGCCCTCTGCCTGCTTGTCGAACGCCAAATCGAGTTGCGCGCCGTAGATGGGGAACACGTTGGACGAGTCCCAGTACAGATAGACCTTCCCGCCGTCGTCCTGGAACAGGCCCGGATCCCACGGTCCCGGTGGCAGGTCGCCCGGTTTCATGTCTTTTTCGTGCCCGGCCCATACCGCACCCGGCACCGGCGGCAGCAGGCGGGTCCAGAAATCCCAGTGGCCGTGCGCCGGATCGGTGGAATACAGCAACGGCCGCGGCTGCATCGCGGACTGCATCAGGAACAACTTGCCGTCGGCGACCAGCGTCGCCGGCGCAACCGGGCCATCGAACGGCCAGCGGTCCGGCTTCACGAACGTCCAATGGACGAGATCGGGCGAATGCCAGTAACCGTCGGCCAGGGTCAGGAACAGGTAATAGGCACCCTCGTAGCGCACGAACGCGGGGTCCGCGCCAGTGCGGTACGAGATGCCCTGCTTCATCTGCTCGTAGTTGTAGCGATAGTCGATGTCGAGCGGATTGATCCAGGTGCGGACGGAGGCTGCCGCGGCGAGCGGTGCCGCGAGTATGCAGGCGAGCGCCAAGCCGCAAACAGAGATGAGCCGTGCAGGGTGCGGGTTCGTCCACATGCGGCAAGCATGTGGCGACACCCGCACCGATGCAAGCGTGGCGCGGACGACGCTAGATCTGGTCGCGCAACGTGACGGCGGCGTGGCGCGTTTGCGCGTCCCGCTGGATGCCGAAGTGCACCACGCTGCCGGGCGCTTCGTCGCGCAACATGCGGCGCAGTTCGTAGACAGGGATCGTCGTCGCTGGTTTCCCGTTCACCTGCGTGATCACATCGCCCGGCTTGATGCCCGCCTGCGCGGCCGGGCCGTCGGCGGTCACGTCCATCACCTGCATGCCGGCGCCGACGGCATTGATCCACATGCCCGAACGGTCGTAGGTGTCGAGGTCGGCCACGGGCTTCGGCAGCGGCTTCAGGTACATCACGTGGTTGGCGTAATCGAAGGTCACCACGAAGCGCTTCAGGATCCCGCCGCCGATGTTTCCCTGGTACGCGGGCGTCGCAAACGCGCCGTGCTTTTGCAGCGACAGCGACGTCACCACGTTCGGGATCTTCACCGGCCCGATCGTCAGCAGCTTGCCGCGCGTGACGTAGCCGCGCGCCGCCCCGCCCACGCCCCAGCCATCCACCGCGGTCACGCCCTTGGGATGCCTGGAGCGCAGGTTGTTTTCTTGCGCGAAGGGGCCGGTCAGCGTCAACGCACTGCGTGAACCGGTGTCGATGTCGAACTTGCCGGGAATCCCTTCGAATGTGCCCTCGACTTCGGGAATATCGCCGTTGAACACGAACGGAATCGGCGTACCGGCGTCCTGCGGATCGAAATGATCCGGTTCGATCAGCGTCATCTCGTGCTTGCCGTAGTCGATCCGCGTCACGAAACGCTTGAACGCGGTGAACCCCACCATGCCCTTGATGTCCACGCCTTCCACGCCGTTCGGCTCGAAATCGAGCACGCCGACGACCTGGTCGCTGAAGGTCGCGTCGCCGACCTTGAGCGAGGCGATCTGCGCCAGCCCGTAGTCCATGGCCTTGTTGCCCGCGCCCGTGGCAGCCATCGCGCCCTGGATCTTGATGCCGAGCGCCCTGGCGGTGGACGGCACCAGGATGTTGTGGCCGCCGGTATCGACGATGAACAGCAACGGACCCTGTCCGTTGACCCAGGCATGGGTGTAGATGTGGTTGTTGATCAAGCGGAACGGAAAGGTCGTCTCGGCAGCGCCACCGGCGATGGAGATGTTTTTCATCTCCGATTTCGGTGGCGCGTATGTCGCAACAGGCTGCGCCGGCAGGAACGCCACCGCGGAAACCGTCGCGGTCAGCAGGTACTGCTTGCCGTGTCCGTTGTCGATCACGATTTTGTGCGGGACGCGCACGCCCTCGACGCCGCGGTAATCGGAGAAATCGATGGTGGTCGTCTGGCCGCCGATGCGCTGCCAGGTGCGCACCAGCAGGTGCGAGCCGGTGTCGAACCATGCCTGGAACGGCAGGCCACCCTTGGGCGTGACCTCAAGCACCGCGCAGGTCGAGGTGCCGCACGGCTTGTCGCCGGCAGGCTCGACCTTGGCGCCGCCGAAGTCCGGGCGCCACCACAGGTTCGCGGTCTGGTATGCCGAGTCGATCGCGCGCGGCAGGGCATCGCCGCCCTGCTCGATGTTGACCGCGCCATCCGGCCCCTGCTCCCAGACGTGCTCGCCATCGAAGCCGTTGGCCCCGCTGGCAGGTCCCATCGTGTAGTGGTCGATCGAGTAGCCGGTGCGCAGATCCGCGGTCGACGTATCCGTGCCGGTCAGCCCCTGTCCGGACAGGTTCGCGACAGTCTTCATCACGGCCTTGCCGTTCCACGCGTCACCCCCCGTCGCAGCGCGGTACGCTTGGAGAACCGCGGCTGGATCTGTGCCGGCATGTGCCGTTCCGAACGATACCAGCAGCGCCAAGCCCGCCAGGGAAACGAAGCAACGATGCATGGTCCACCTCGGATCGAATGAAGAACGGTACCCATCGCGGGCAACCCGTCGACGGCCTTTGCCACGGCGGTGGGTGTGGAGATCGGCGCGCAGCCACACGCCCTCGTCGGGCGACCGCGCGCCGATCCCACAACCCGTTTGCGTGCCGAGGGCGGCTGGACGGCGCTTGATCGGGTCGCCGCCATTGTCGGCCCGCAGGTATCGCGCGCGCATGTGCTTGTGGTAACGACGCTATGGATGACACTCGTCATGTCGTCAAGCTCGACCGGCACATGAACTTGCGCGGACCATGCACGGGGTACACTCGACACGATTTCTTCGTCGGAGGAGTTCGCCATGCGTCGCAGCATCCTCACCGTCCTGGCCGCCGTCGCCTGCATCGCCGCCGCGTGCGGTTCGCCCGCTGGCAACGGCAACGGCGCGCCTGCACCTGCCGAAAAGGGCAATACGGCAACCGCGCCGACACGCGCAGACGGCACCGCAGCATCCGCCAGTCAGCCGCTCTCGGCCGCGATCACCGCGCAAGGCTTCCGCGCCTACGACCAGGCGATTTCGTCGGACGCCATGGACGGCCGCAAACCCGGCACGCCCGGCGGCGAGCGCGCCACCCGGTGGATCGTCGAGCAGTTCAAGCAACTCGGCCTCGAGCCCGGCAACCACGGCTCGTGGTTCCAGAAGGTGCCCACGGTGTCGACCACGCTCGAGTCGCCCGGCAAGGTCAAGCTGGATGTCGCCGAGGGCGGCGGCACCCAGGCGTTCGATTTCGGCAAGGACATGGTCGCGATGACGCTGCAGGCCAAACCGCACGTGGCGATCAAGGATTCCGGCATCGTGTTCGTCGGCTACGGCGTCAATGCGCCCGAATCGGACTGGAACGACTACAAGGGTCTCGACGTCAAAGGCAAGACCGTGGTGTTGCTGGTGAACGATCCCGGCTTCGGCGACCACGATCCGGACCTCTTCAAGGGCAAGGCCATGACCTATTACGGCCGCTGGACCTACAAGTACGAGGAAGCCGCACGCCAGGGCGCGGCGATGTGCCTGATCGTGCACACCTCCAACGACGCGGCGGGGTATCCGTGGTCGGTGGTGATGAACAGTTGGGGCGGACCGCAGCTCGCCTTGCCGCCAAGCGAAGATCCCGCCCCGCGCCTGCCGGTGGCGGGCTGGATCACCCGGGACGCCGCGCAGCGCCTGTTCGCGAAAGCCGGCCTCGATTTCGACAAGCTGGCGGCCGAGGCCGACCACCGCGGCTTCAAGCCGGTGCCTTTGAAGGCGACCGCATCGATCACGCTGGACAGCAAGATCGACCATGGTTCGGCCAACAATGTGCTCGGAATGATCAAGGGCACCGCGCGTCCCGACGAAGTGGTCGTGTATTCCGCGCACTGGGATCACCTCGGCGAGGACGACAGCCTGAAGGGCGACAAGATCTACAACGGTGCGGTCGACAACGGCACGGGAATCTCGGCACTTCTGGAAATCGCCAAGGCATTCAAGGCGCAGGATCCCGCACCGCAGCGCAGCGTGCTGTTTGCCGCCGTGACGCTGGAAGAGTCCGGCCTGCTCGGTTCGCTGTACTACACCAGGCACCCGGTGTTTCCGATGGACAAGACCGTCGCGGACATCAACATGGACGCGATGGACGTGATCGGTCCCACGAAAAACCTGCAGATCATCGGCAGCGGCCAGTCGCAACTGGAAGACATGTTGAAAGCCGTGTTGAAGAAACAGGGACGCTACGCGATATCCGACCAGACACCCCAGAACGGCTTCTATTACCGCTCCGACCACTTCAGCTTCGCCAAGGCCGGCGTGCCCGCGCTGATGACCCAGACCGGCAACGACAAGGTCGATGGTGGCACCGGGGCGGGCACGGCTGCGCTCGCCGATTACACCGCGCACCGCTACCACACGCCGCTCGACAATTTCGATCCGGCCTGGGATTTCTCGGGGCTCGCCGCGGACACGCAGGCCCTTTACGAGGTGGGCCGCGAGCTCTCGCTCAGCGATCAATGGCCGGAGTGGTACTAGGACAGCGAGTTCCGGGCGCGCCGCGAGAAGATGATGGGCCACTGAGATGCATCATTCGCGGCTTTGCTCCATGCAGATCGACTGCAACGTCGCCGACATCGACGCGGCGGCCCGCTTCTGGGCCGCCGCACTCGGGCGGCCGGTGGACATGGATCATCCCGGCAGCCGCGGGAACTACCGGCAACTCGCCGCGCTGCCGGACGAGCCGATGGTGCAGCTCCAGCGCGTGGACCACGCAAGCCGCGTCCACCTCGACATCGAAACCGACGACATCGGTGCGGAAGTCGCGAGGCTGGAAAAGCTTGGCGCAGCCGTTCTCAAAAAGCTGGAGCGCTGGACGGTGATGCAGGCGCCCAGCGGGCAACGCTTCTGCGTCGTGCGTGTGCAGCGCCCCGGCTTCGCTGGAAACGCCAATCGATGGGAGTAGGTTGGGGTGACGCCGGCTCCATCGGCGGAAGCCCAACGTTTTCCCGCCCCCGTTGGGCTTCGCAAGAAGCGCTCAGCCCAACCTACAAAGGCTTCGTCGAGCAAGCACGGCGTCCCGCGGCCCAAGGGTTCCGCACAGGGAATGTAGGTTGGGTTGACGCCGGCTTCATCGGCGGACGCCCAACGTTTTCGCGCCCCCCGTTGGGCTTCGCAAGAAGCGCTCAACCCAACCTACAAAGGCTTCGTCGAGCAAGCACGGCATTCCGCGGCCCAAGGGTTCCGCACCGGGAATGTAGGTTGGGTTGACGCCGGCTCCATCGGCGGAAGCCCAACGTTTTCGCGCCCCCCGTTGGGCTTCGCAAGAAGCGCTCAGCCCAACCTACACCCACTCTCTCGGCTTCAGGTATTCCGCGAGGCGCGCCTCGGCACTGCCAGGTTCGGGGGCATAGCCGTATTCGTAGCGCACCCGCGGCGGCAGCGACATCAGGATCGACTCGGTGCGCCCGCCGCTCTGCAGGCCGAACAGCGTGCCCCGGTCGTACACCAGGTTGAATTCGACGTAGCGTCCGCGGCGGTACAACTGGAACTCGCGTTCGCGCTCACCATGCGGCACGTCCTTGCGGCGTTCGACGACCGGCAAGTAGGCATCGAGGAACCCGTTGCCGACGGCTTGCATGAATCCAAAGCAGCGCTCGAACTCCCAGTCGTTCAAATCGTCGAAGAACAACCCGCCGATACCGCGGGTTTCGCCGCGGTGCTTCAGGTAGAAATACTCGTCGCACCACGTCTTGTAGCGCGGATACACCTCGTCGCCGAACGGTGCGCAGATGTCGTGCGCGACCGTATGCCAGTGCACGCAATCCTCGTCGAACGGGTAGAACGGCGTGAGGTCGAAGCCGCCGCCGAACCACCACACCGGTGCCTCGCCTTCCTTGTCGGCTTCGAAGTAGCGCACGTTGGCGTGCGCGGTCGGGACATACGGATTCTTCGGATGGACCACCAGCGACACCCCGGTGGCGGTCCACGAGCGCCCCGCGAGCTCCGGCCGATGCGCCGTCGCCGATGCCGGCAAGGTGTCGCCGGTGACGCGCGAGTAATTGACCCCCGCCTGCTCGAATACCGTCCCGTCCTTCAGGACCCGGGTGCGGCCTCCGCCCCCGCTCGTGCGCGTCCATGCGTCCTCGACGAATCGCCTGCCGCCATCGACGCGCTCCAGCGCACTGCAAATGCGGTCCTGCAAGTCACGCAGGAATCCATCCACGGTTTCCAGAACTGCTTGCATGAAGTTTTCCGGAGACGGGCGGCGAATCCGCCGCCCGCCGTTCTCAGCTCGCCATCATCAGCCCATTGGAGATATTGGTGACGAGATTCTTGATCCAGCTTGCGTAGTTGGTATGGATGTAACGAACGCCATTTTTCACCTCGTAGCGCAGGTGGTCACTGGTGACGTAGTTGATCTGGATCCGTTGCGCGTCGTAATGCACAGCGATGGTGACGCTGAAGTCACGCGGGTCGTACACGGCGTCGATTTCGCCCGGCGTGTGCTTGACGATGCGCCAGTTCCTGGCGGTCAGGGCACGGCCGATGACCTGTTCGACTTGCGCCTGGGTGACGTTGTGCGGCACCGCGATCGGGTCCGGGTCGACCAACGGAACCTGACGGAACGCCATCAGCAACAGCAGGGCCGGCGCCAGCAGCACCGGCAACCAACGCTTCGGGTTTTCGAAACACACCATGATCCCCTCCATGTGCAACACGCGGCCGATCGCCGCGCCGCGCAGTGTACGACACCGCGCCTGCGGCAACGGCCGCGCGCTGCTTATACTGGCCCACCCGCTCAACCGCAGTGCAACGGATGCCACCACACATCGAGCCGCTCGCCATCACCGTCCGCACCGCGACGTCCGCGCTGGGGCGCGGAACGGCCGCCCATTTGGGCGCGCTCGCCGAGGGCCGGCGCGGATTGCGCCGGAACGATTTTTCCTGCGCGCCGCTCGACTGCTGGATCGGACGCGTCGAAGGTGTCGAGGAGGCGGCATTGCCTGCCCGCCACACGCACTGGGACTGCCGCAACAACCGCCTCGCCTGGCTCGGCCTGCAGCACGACGGCATGCTCGATGCCATCGGCGCCGCCGTCGCGCGGCATGGCCCGAAGCGCGTGGCACTGGTCCTCGGCACCTCGACCGCCAGCATCGAGGCCACCGAGGTCGCCTACCGGCGGCTCGAGGACGGCCGCTTTCCATCCGACCTGCGCCGCCCCGAAATCCACACCCCGCACTCGCTGGCGGCGTTCGTCGCCGACGCCACCGGCATCGCGGGGCCGACGCTGACGATTTCGACGGCGTGCTCGTCGTCGGCCAAGGTGTTCGCTTCCGCCGAACGGCTGATCCGCCTCGGCCTCGCCGACGCGGCGCTGGTGGGCGGCGTCGACAGCCTGTGCGACAGCGTGCTGTTCGGCTTCCATTCGCTGGAACTCGTTTCACGGCAACCGTGCCGTCCGTTCGATCGGCAGCGCGACGGCATCTCGATCGGCGAGGCCGCGGCGTTCGCGCTGCTGGAACGCGTCGAAGATGCGCCGGGCGCGCCGCGCCTGATCGGGTACGGCGAGTCGTCCGACGCCTGGCACATGTCCACGCCGCACCCGGAAGCCCGCGGTGCCCTGGCCGCGCTGGACGACGCGCTGGCGCGCGCCGGCATCACGGCGGAGCAAGTGGACTACGTCAACCTGCACGGCACCGCCACGGTGAAGAACGACGAGGTCGAGGCGAAGCTGCTGCCGCGTTTTGCTCCGCGGACCCGCGCCAGCTCGACCAAGGGCTTCACCGGCCACACGCTGGGCGCTGCCGGCGCACTGGAAGCGGTGATCGCGTTGCTCGCCATCGAACACAGCGTGGTTCCGCCCGATCTCGGCTGCACCGACGCCTTGCCGGAAGCCGAGCCGTGGCTGGCCCTGGATCCCGAGACCCGCGACATCGACATCGCGCTCAGCAACTCCTTCGGGTTCGGCGGCAACAATGCCTGCCTCGTGTTCGCGCGGGGGCCCGCGGCATGAGCAAGGCACGGACGCTGGCGGTCACCGGCATCGGCGCATGGATCCGGGGCGCGCCCGACTGGCCATCCCTGCGCAGCATCTTGCGCGGCGAACACGACCTCGATGCGGACGCGCCTGCCAAGCCGGCAGCGGATCCATTGCCGGCAGCGGAACGCCGGCGCGCGCCGGATGGCGTGCGGCTCGCGGTCGAGGTCGCGCAGCAGGCCTGCGCCATGGCGCAATGCGATCCGTCCGCGCTTCCCTGCGTGTTCGCCTCCACCCACGGCGAACTCGCGATAACCGATTACGTGTGCGAAACCCTCGCCAGCGCGCCGCAGGAACTGTCGCCTACCAAATTCCACAACTCGGTGCTGAACGCACCGGCGGGCTACTGGACCATCGCCACCGGCTGCACCGCGCCCTCCGGTGCGGTGACCGCGCACCACTACAGCTTTGCCGCCGGCCTGCTCGAGGCCGCGGCCTTCGCCTGCACCGAGCAGGCACCAGTGTTGTTCGCCTGCTGCGACGTGGCTTCGACCGGTCCACTCGCGGAGATGACCCGGACCACCCTTGCCTTCGGCATGGCACTCGTATTGACGCCCGTGGTGCCGGGCGGCGCGCGGCTGGACTGGTCGCTGCGCGACGCGCAATCCGGCCCCCTCCCGCCCGTGGAACTGGCGTTGCGGGCGGTGGCAGGCGACAATCCTGCCAACGCGCATGCGCTGGCGCTGCTGGCCGCGCTGGCCGGCCGGGAATCGACCAGGCTGGCGTTGCCACTGTCGCCCGGACTGTTTCTGGACATGGAGATCACGCCTTGAGCGACGCCACCGACCGGCCTTTCATCGTCGTCCCCTGCCTCAACGAGGAACAGGCCATCGGCGAATTGCTGGCTGGCGTGCTGGCGCACTGCGCGGACGTGATCGTGATCGACGACGGGTCAACCGACCGCACCGCGGACATCGCCGCGGCCTTGCCGGTGACGCTGATACGCCACGACACGCGGCGCGGCAAGGGCGAAGCCTTGCGCGCGGGATTCCGCAAGGCGCTGGAACTCGGCGCCGGCGGCGTCCTCACGATGGACGGTGACGGCCAGCACGATCCCGCCGACATCCCGCGTATCCTCGCCGCGGCCCGGCGGCTCCCCGGAGCGCTCGTCATCGGCGCGCGGATGCTGGGACGGGAGTGCCAGCCGAATGCCCGCCGCCGCGCCAACGCCGTCGCGGACTGGGGAATCAGTTGGGGCTGCGGCCGTCCCGTTGCCGACACCCAAAGCGGGCAACGCTGGTATCCGCGCGCGGCCGTAGAACTGGTCGACCTTCCCGCGCAGGACTTCGTGTTCGAGGCGGCCATCCTGATCACCGCGTCGCGCGACCTGGACATGCCGGTCGTCTCGATCCCGATCGCCTGCCGGTACGACGGCAGCGCCCGGCACAGCCATTTCCGGCCGGTGCGCGACGTGGTGCGGATCACCTGGTACACGATTGGACAGATCGTTCACTTCGGCAGCGTGGTGCAGAGCTACCGCGCCTCGCACGGCAGCGCGCCCGAGGTGTACGACCCCGACCACCGGCTCGAAGCCGAGACGTCGGCGCCGCTCCGCCGCGTCGGCAGCCCGCCGCCAGCGCGGAGCTGATCGCATGGCCGCCGCCACGACGAGCGATGTGCTGATCGTCGGCGGCGGACTGGCCGGCCTCACGCTCGCACTGCAACTGCGCGAGCGCTGCCCGCAACTGTCGATCCGAGTGTTCGAACGGCGCAATGGCCCCGCGCCCGCCGCCGCGTTCAAGGTGGGCGAATCCACGGTGGAAATCGGCGCGCACTATTTCGCCGACGTGCTCGGCCTGCGCGAGCACCTGGACGGCGCGCAGGTCCGCAAATTCGGGTTCCGGTTCTTCTTCAGCGACGGCTGCGCCCACCTGGACCAGGTTCCGGAACTCGGCATCAGTCGCGTGTTCCCGACGCCGTCATGGCAGGTCGAGCGTGGCACGCTGGAGAATTTCCTGGCGACGCGCGCGCGCGAGCGCGGCATCGCGATCGAGCAAGGCGCGAGCGTGCGGTCGATCGAACCCGGCGGCGATGGCGCGATGCACGCGGTCAAGGCCGGTGATGCCGAGCATCGCGCGCGCTGGCTGGTCGACGCTTCAGGCCGTGCCGGACTGCTCCGCCGCAAGCTGGACTTGAGCGAAGACAACGGCCACCGCATCGGCGCCGCATGGTTCCGGGTCGAGGCGCGCCTGAAGCTGGACGACTGGTGCGAAGACCCTGCGTGGCGCGGGTTGTGCGAACCGCAGGAACGCTGGCGTTCCACCAACCACCTGTGCGGAGCGGGCTACTGGGTCTGGCTGATCCCGCTCGCCTCCGGGGCGCATTCGGTCGGCATCGTCGCCGACACCACCCGGCACCCGGTCGAATCGTTCGACACCTTCGAGCGCGCACTCGCCTGGTTGCGCGTCCACCAGCCCGCGCTCGCCGGGCGCCTGGAAGACCAGCGCGACGCGCTGCTCGACTTCCGGTTCCTGCGCGAAGTCTCCTACGGCTGCCGCCAGGTGTTCAGCGCCGATCGTTGGGCGATGACCGGCGAGGCCGGAATGTTTCTCGATCCCTTCTATTCGCCCGGAACCGATTTCATCGCGATCGCCAACACCTACATTACCGGCCTGGTCGCGCGCGATTTCGCCGGCGAACCGATCGCGAAACCGGTACGGCGCTGCCAGCAGATGTTCTTCTCGTTCTACCGCAACATGCTGAACCTCTACCTCGGCCAGTACGAGCTGTTCGGCGACGCGCGGGTGATGACCGCCAAGGTGCTGTGGGACTACGCGTATTACTGGGGCGTACTGTGCCCGCTCGTGATCGGCGGTCGCCTGGACGACTTCGCCCTGTTCGGCGACCTCGCGACGGAACTGGCCGACGCCGAATCGCTCAACCTGCGGATGCAGGAGTTCTTCCGCACGTGGCACCGTGCGAATCCCGCACATCCGGCGCCGCCCTGGATGGACCAGCAGGACCTGGCTTGGTTCGCGCAGTTGAACGCGCGCCTTGGCGAGGACCTGGACGACCATATGATCCGGGCGCGGCTGCGCGCCAACATCGACCTCCTCCACAACCTTGCCGGCACGCTTGCGGCGCGCGCCCGCAGCGAGATGCCCACGATGGACCTGGGGGGCTTGCCCGTCGTTCCGCGCGAGCCGCTGACGCTGTTCCGCGCCGCCGCGTAGGGCGGACCGGCGCAGCCACTTCCGCCGCATGCGTCTCGAAGCTGGCCCGGCGGAAGCCGCTTCGCGGGCTCCGCCCTATGCCATGCCGCCGTTCACGCCGATGACCTGCCCGTTCACGTAGGACGCAGCATCGGAGCACAGGAATGCGACCACGCCCGCGACTTCCGCGGGCGTGCCGGTGCGCGCGGCGGGGATCATCGCCTTGATCTGATCTTCGGTGAACAGCGCCTGGGTCATCCGCCCCTCGATGACCCCGGGCGCCACCACGTTCACGGTGACGTTGCGCGAAGCCATCTCGCGCGCCAGCGACTTCGCGGCGCCGTGCAGCGCCGCCTTGGCCGCGGCGTAGTTGACCTGGCCGCGGTTGCCCATCGTCGCGGCAATGGACGAAACCGCAACGATTCGCCCGAAGCGCGCGCGGGCCATCGGCAGCAGCAGCGGCTGGGTGACATGGAAGAAGCCATTGAGCGACACGTCGATCACGCGCCGCCACTGATCCGCGTTCATCCCGGCCAGGGGCGCATCGTCGTGGATGCCCGCGTTGTGGACCAGCGCATGGATCGGACCCGACTCCAACAGCTCGTCGATCGCGGCGCGTGCGGCCTCCGCATCGGTGACATCGAATGCCGCGACCTCGGCGTCGCCACCCGCGTCGCG
>DASSNH010000063.1:0-21723 GCA_035701405.1 Rhodanobacteraceae bacterium | reverse complement strand
CCGACTTCCTCGACGATGCCCATCGGTTCGTGGCCGATGATGTCGCCTTCTTCCAAAAACATCGTCAGCACGCTGTACAGGTGCAGGTCCGATCCGCAGATCGCGGTCGAGGTAATCCGGATGATGGCGTCGGTGGGCTGCTCGATCCTCGGATCCGGAACGTTGTCGACCCGAAAATCTTCCTTGCCGTGAAACGTGACTGCTCGCATGGCTTTGTACCTTCCGTGGTTGTGTATTTTTTGACACCGACCAACGCGGACAAGTGCCGCTAAAAAGCAAATGCTCTTGCTCTGTCGGAGTCATCTGTTGTCATCCGCGTCAAACGCCTCGTGATGCGACGATCACCGCCGCGACTCATTGGATGGTGTCGAGGTAGGCCGCGATGGCTTGTGCGTCGCGCTGCTTCAGGCCCATGTCCGGCATGTCCACGCCGGGGATTACCTTTTGCGGGTGTTGGACCCAGAAGGCGAGGTTGTCCGGGTCATTGGGAAGCACGCCCGCGATGTAGGTCCGGCGGCTCCAGTGGATCAGTGGCGGCCCGACCAGGCCGTCGGCGCCATTGATGCCGGGGATCATGTGGCACGACCCGCAACCATAATGCTCGATCAGGTGCGCGCCGCGCCGCGCTTCGACCTGGTCGGGCGAAGGGCGATGGGCACAGCCGCCGAGCATTCCCGCCACCAGCGGCAATACCAGCAATGTATGGAGGGCGGTGCGCGAGGTCGCGCGCGCCGGTGCGACGCGCTCGCGCGCGCGACGCTCGTCGGCACGGAACCATGCGAAGAAGACTGCGCTGAGCGCGCCGACGTGGACCAGGTTCGAGGGAATCCACATGATGATGCCCGCGAGCTGCTGGTCCTCGAGGGGCGTCAATCCATATGCCTGGGTGGTCTGCAGGTGTACCGCGTACAGCGGTGTCGTTGCGAAGGTGAGGATCGCGCCAATCAGGCTCATCACGAAGCCGGATGACACCACGAACACCGCTGTCGCGCCGTAGCCCAATGCGCGACGGCGGCCGTACGGCTCGATCACGATCGTCCAGAACGCCAATGCGAACGCGAGGAAGCTCAGGTGCTCGAGGTCGTGGAGCCACTCGTGGCGCACCGCGGCGTCGTACGGTCCCGGCAAGTGCCAGTAGCAAAGCGCTGCGGTCAGCAGCGTCCACACGCACAGGGGCCGCATCAGGAATGCGAACATGGCTTCCAGCTTCGACCATTTCCAGCCACGCACCACGGCGCGCCGGGAATCGGTATCGAATGCCCACAGCCAGGTGATCACCGGCCGTCCGTACACCAGCAGCGGCGGAATCACGAGCAACAGCAGCATGTGCTGCAGCATGTGCGCCGAAAACAGGCTGTCGGCGACCTCATCCAGCGGCGACATCAACGCGAGGAACAGCAGCAACAGCCCGCCGAAAAACGAAGGTGCGCGCCAGCGGCCGAGGATCTGCGTACGCCGGGCGCCCATCCGCAGCATGCCCGCGACGTAGGGCACCACGGCCGCGGCCAGGCAAACCAGCAGCCAGGGTTCCCAACTCCATTCTGTCCAGAGGTGCGACATTCCACTGTCACCTTCGAAGCAAATACGTTTGACGCGGATCAAATCTGATAAAAGCAAACGTCTTTTGACGTCGATCAAATCTGATAAGAGCAAATCATCAGATCTGTTCTCTTTGCTCTATCCGCTTTCATCCGCTTTTATCCGCGTCAAAAACGCTTTTCATGATTCCACTCAATAATTGCAAACCGGCTCGATGAAGACCATCACGATCGTGAATATGAGGGCAATGGAGAACAGCGCGCTGGTCAGCACCGACCACTGCGCGATGAAACGGTTGCGGCGCTCGCCGACATCGCGGGGATCGACCCCGCGCCACGCCAGGTGGCAACTCCACGCCGTGAACAACCCGGTGCCGGCAATGGCAAGCGCGACCAGGTCGATGCCGACCAGCACCCACCAGAGGCTCGGCCATACCGGGGTCACCAGGGGCACGTCGATCGGAAAACAGGCATGCGCCGCGAGCGCGTAACCGAAGCAAAGTTGCAGCATCCACGCGAGGGGTGCCCCGAATACCGCGAACGTCAGCGCCCAGCCGACGGGAATTCGGGCGGGCACGTGGGGATTGGGGCGGGTGACGGCTCGCATGGGATGCCTCAGTGCGTCGAAATCCACGGCAGGAGGTAAAGCGAAACGAACACGGCGATCCAGGCCACCACCACGAAATACCAGTACATGGCCACCACGGTGACCGCGGAGTTTCGCCGCGGGGTGAGGTAACCCATCACGCTCCAGCCGAGCACCGCCAACAGGATCAGGACCCCCGCCGCCGCGTGCAGTACGTGGAAGGCGGTGATCGCGTAGAACAACGAGCCATATGCGCCGCTGTTGGCGAGGAACGGTTCGCCGCGCCAATCGAAACACTGAAGGATGATGTAGCAGATGCCGAGCAGCGACGTCGCGGCCAGCCCGGAATACAGCCGGCCAATGCTGCCGAGCCGCATGCCATGATCGGCCCACCAAGTCGTGGCGACGCTGATCAGCATCACGGCGGTGCTCGGCGCCGACCAGCGCAGTGGCGGCAGCCCGCTCGGGGGCCACGCTTCGGTCGTCTGCGATTGCAGGTAGAAGTAGCTGAACAGGAGGTACGCGAACACTGCGGCCTCGGTGCCGATCAGCGCGAGTACGCCCCACCATCCCGGCGTCCGCCAACCCGCCGGCCCGATCGGCAGCGGCCGCGGCAGCGTGCGTTCGTCGTAGGCGGTCACGGCCGCACCCTCTCGGCGAAACCCATTTCCGGGCTCGGCCAGAACCACCACAGGAGCGCCGGAATCATTGCCAGCAGGCAACCGGCCGCCACCCACCACATCGACATCAGAAGCCCGACGAAGGTACCCGCGATCAGCAGCGCCAGCGATATGGGCGCGAGCGTCGCATGCGGCATCTTCATGATCACGTCCGGCTCGGCGTCGAGCACCGTGGTGCCCGGGATCTCGTGCTCGTCGTCGAGAACCGGCCCTTCGGTGATCAGGCTCTGGCGGCCGCCTTCGAGGCGCTCCTCCCACAGCGGGTCCAGGCTCGCCACCTGCGGGATCACGGTGAAGTTGTGGCTGGGTGGCGGCGACGTGGTCGCCCATTCGAGGGTTGATGCGTCCCACGGGTTGGCAGGTGCAGGTGCACCCGCAAAGCGGCTGCGGACCACGTTGATCACGAACAGCAGCACGCCCAGCGCGAATACGAACGCGCCGATGGTGGTGACGAGGTTCAGGTCGCCCCACCCCAGGTTCGCGGGATAGGTGTAGATGCGCCGCGGCATTCCCTCGAGCCCGGAGATGTGCATCGGGAAGAAGCCGAGGTTGAAGCCGATGAACATCAACCAGAAATTCCACCAGCCGAGCCGCTCGTTCATCATCCGGCCGGTCATCTTGGGGAACCAGTGGTAGATCCCGCCGATCACCGGGAACACGTTGATGCCAATCAGGACGTAATGGATGTGCGCCACCACGAAGTAGGTGTCGGTGAGCTGCCAGTCCAGCGGCACCGCGGCGGTCATGAAACCGGATACGCCGCCGATCACGAACAGCACGATCTCGGCCGCGAAGAACTTGAACGCGGTGGTGAACACCGGCCGCCCGGTCCATATCGTCGCGACCCACGCGAACACCGACACCGCGGACGGAATCACGATCACGAAACTCGCGGCGGCAAAGAAACCCAGCGCGATCACCGGCAAGCCCGTTGAAAACATGTGGTGCACCCACACGCCGAAGCCCAGCACCATCGTCAGGATCGTGGCCAGCACCACCGCCGAATGCGCGACGAGCGGCCGCCGGCAATACACCGGCAGGCCCTGGGAGACGATGCTCATCGCGGGCAGCACGATCGCATAAACCCAGGGATGCCCGAAGATCCAGAACAGGTGCTGCCACAGCAGTGGGCGGCCGCCCGCGGATGAATTGAAGAACTGGGTGCCGAAGCGCCGATCCAGCCACAGCATCAGGAAGTCCAGGCTGACCGCCGGCACCGCGAACAGGATGCCAATGTTCGACACCAGCGTGCCCCAGATCATGATCGGCACGCGGCTGATCGACATGCCGGGCGCACGCGTGCGGAACATGGTGGCGATGAAGTTCACCGCGCCGGCCGTGGTCGAGATCCCGAGGAAGATCATCCCCAGCGAATAGATGTCCACGTTCCAGTCGGGGTTGTAGGCGCGCTCGGCCAGCGGCACGTAATTGAACCAGCCGACGTCGGTGCCCTTGCCGTTCCAGAACCCGATGTAGAGGAAGATCCCGGACAGCAGGAACACCCAGTACGTGAACGCATTCAGGCGCGGGAACGCCATGTCGCGCGTGCCGAGGATCAGCGGCCACAGGTAATTGCTGAAGCCCGACAGGATCGGCAGCGCGTACAGGAAGATCATCGTGAACCCGTGCATGCTGAAGAACTGGTTGTACAGTTCCGGCGACAGCAGGTGCTCGTTCGGCTGCGCGAGCTGCAGGCGCATCCCGAGCGCTTCCAGCCCGCCCACGATCAGGAACACGAACGCGGTGAAGAGATAGCGCTTGCCGATCTTCTTGTGGTCGGTGGTGGCAAACCAACCGTAGATGCCCGGCGGATCGGACCACATCTGCTCCAGCTTGTGGCGCAATTCCTCGTCGGCGACGACGATCTCGGGCGTTTGGAAGGTGGGATTGGCGGCCATTGCGCTTCCTTGTCGTTCGCCTGCGCGCAGGCTCCTACGAACCGGCTATTGCAGGAGCGAGCGTGCTCGCGACCTGACCCATTGCGTACTCGACGTTCATTTCAGTGTCTTCAGATAGGCCAGCAGCGCCTGCAACTGCGGACCGGTCAAATCCTCGGCGGGCATGTCCACGCCCGGCTTTTGCGCGGGCGCGTCGCTCACCCACGCGGCGAGGTTGCCGGGGGTATTGCGAAGCGTGCCGGCGGCAATCGTGCGGCGGCCCATCAGGTGGGTGAGGTCGGGGCCGAGCTTGCCCTGGCTTCCCGGCATTCCGCGCGCGGTGTGGCAGATCGCACAGCGCGTTCGAAACACGTCTTCGCCCTCGCCCGCCGATCCCGTGACCTGGTCGGCAGCCGGCTGCAACTGGTGCTTCCACCACGCCTTGAACTGGCGCGCCGGTTGCGCCACCACGTACAACGCCATGTGCGCGTGCTGCAATCCACAGAACTCCGTGCATTGCCCGCGATACACGCCCGGCTTGTCGGCTTCGAGCCATGCGTGGTTGATCTGGCCCGGAATCGTGTCGGTCTTGCCGGCGAGTTGCGGAACCCAGAAGGAGTGGATCACGTCCGCGCTGGTCAGATGCACCTCGACCGGCACCCCGACCGGGATATGGATCTCGTTGGCCGTGTCGAAGCTGAGCCTGGGGTAACCGAATTCGCTGTAGCGAACTTCCCACCACCACTGGTGGCCGATCACTTCCACCGTGATCTTAGGGTGGCCCGGCGCCGCCGTGGCCACGCCGAGCACGTAGAAGGTCCAGATCGCCGAGAGCAGCAACAGCACGATGGAGACCGGGACCCCGATCCACAGCCACGGAAGGCCGTTGCGCCCGTGCGAAAGTACCGGCCAGCCGCGTTCGTCGTATTCGCCCGCGCCGCGCTTCCACCAGATGCCGATCAGCACCGCGAGTGCAATGAAGGCGCCCACGAAAATGGAGAGCGCGAGCAGGCCCCAACCCAGTTTGGTGATGGGATTGGCCGCCGCGCCATGCGAAACCATGAAGGTCATGGGGCCGGCATGCGCGAGCGCCGGGGCAAGCATCACCAGGATGGCGGGGAGCCGGCGCATCAATGCTTGCCCGTGGTCGAGGCAGGGGCCGCCGGCGGTGCCTTGGCGGGTGTCGAGGCGGGCGCCGGGTATGCCGGCTTCGGCGTCGGCTTCTGGTGTTTCGGGCCACGTGGCGGCACCCGCTGGGTCGCCGGGTGCGGCGTGTTGCCGGGCATGGGTTTCACCCCGAGCTTGGTCTGGGGTTCGAATTCCGGATTCGGCTGCGGGAGGGTTTCGACGTAGGTCACCAGTTCCCAGATCGCCTTCGACGGCAACACGGTGCCCCATTGCGGCATGCCGTTCGGGCGGCCGTGCTCGATCGACAGGTAGATCTGGCCCGGCAAGCCGCCATAGATCCAATGGCTGTCGGACAACGGCGGACCCATGCCGCCGCCGCCGCCGGGCGCATGGCAGCCCGCGCAATTCATGGCCTTGAACAGCTTCTTGCCCTGCATCCATGCATCGCGGTCACCCGCATAGGGGTTCTTCATTTGTGCCGGCACGCCGATGTGGAGGTCCGACACCGGAGTGTTCTCGAGCTGTTGCGCCGGCGAAGCCTGGACCCGCGGGCTCGCCACCTGCGCGAAGCCGAACGCGGTCGCCGCGAGCGCGAACGCCAGCACGAGGGCCACCCATACCGTTTTCATGACCGCCTCCTTGGCCCTGCCCGCCTCACTCCGATGCTCCGCTGCGCGCGAAACCGGCCTGCAGTCGAGGTGCTCCGGCTGCGGGAATGTTCAATTGCGGTACGCCGTATCTCGCCAGCAATTGCCCGACGGCTGCGCGGTGTGTCGCGAGGAACGCGTTCAACTTGTCCCGCAGCGCTCCGTTGCCGTGCCGGACCGCCATCGAGATCGAGAACTGGAACGGCAGGAGCGTGTGCGTATCGGTCAGCGGAACCAGCTTCAATTTCGCCGGTTCACGCGAAGCGAAGTAGCCGGCCAGGGGGCCCCAGGCGATGGCCACATCGATATCCCCCTTGGCGACCGCATCGACCAGGTCCGCGGAAGGATTCGCGTGGCTGTCGTCGACGCCCAGCGTGTACACGTGCACGTTCTTCACGATCCCGCGATGCGCGAGCGTCGCACCGCCGGGCAAGTCCACCCAGTCGTCGCCGGTCGCGTGCACGCCGATCTCCAGCGTCCGCAGCCGCGGATCGTCCAGCGATTTCAGCTGGTACGGCGCATCGGCCCGATAGACCAGCACGTAGGCGGAGCGGTAATAGGGGTCGGTGGTGAGCACCCCGTACGCGTGGTCGTCGGTCGGCAGGCCGATGACGACATCGCAGATGCCGGCATTCAACGTATCCCGCAGAAACTCCTTGCCCTGCTCGTGCCAGACGAATTGAGCCTGCTTCCCCAACGAATGCGCCAGCATTCTCGCCAGCTTGTTTTCGAAGCCCTCCTCGGCTTCGTTCGAGAACGGCAGGTTGTTGGGATCGGCGCACACCCGCAGCGACGGGCTGGCCGTCGCCGGCGCCGCTCCCGGATACTGCGTGTGGGTTTGCGCGAACGCGAAGGCGGGAGCGGCGGCCAGGGCGAGGAGGAGCAGCATCCGCGCCTTCATGGCGAGCCTCCCGGCTTCGGCAGTGCGAACACGTACAGGGTTCCACCCTTGTTGGTGTAGTCCGGCAGGTCCTGGGTCGCGCCGACGAAGCCGAGCGCACCATAGGGATTGCGCGGATCCAGGTCGCCCGCCACCACCGCGCCGGACCAGCCGCCGACGCCGGCCAGCACCGCGACGTATTCGCGGCCGTCCGGCCCCTTGAACGCGATCGGTTGGCCGCTGATGCCGGAACCGACGCGGAATTTCCAGAGCAGCTTGCCGGTTTTTGCGTCCACCGCCTTGAACCAGCGATCCATCGTGCCGTAAAAGGCGACGCCGCCCGCTGTGACCAGCGCACCGCTCCACACGGGAAAATTCTCGTGATCAGACCACACCACCTTCGCGTGCACCGGGTCGTAGGCGGTGAATGCGCCGCGCCAACCGCCCGGCGCCGCCTTCATCGCCACCTTGGCCCCCACGAAAGGCGTGCCTTCGATGTAACTGACCTTGCTGACCTCCTCGTCCTGGCACAGGTGGTTGTGCGGGATGTACAGGAGCCCCGTCATCGGCGAATACGCGCTCGGCTGCCAGTCCTTGCCGCCGGTCGATGCAGGGCAAATGTCGTGCACTGTCTTGTCGAGCTGCGGCACCTTCTCGGGATTCACCACCGGCGCCCCAGTCACCAGATCGATACGCTCGATCGTGTTGGTACCAGGCATGAAGGGCTGCGCGGAAATGATCTTGCCGGTGGTGCGATCCTGCACATACATGAAGCCGTTGCGGTCGGGATGCGCCAGCAGCTCGCGCTCCTTGCCGTCTATCGTCGCGTTGAACAGCACGTTCTCATTGACGCCGTCGTAATCGTGGGTGTCGTGCGGATTCCACTGCACCGCCCACTTCGCCATCCCGGTATCGGGATCGCGCGCGAATAGCGTGCAGGTCCAGAAGTTGAGGCCGGGGCGCTGGTAGGCATTCCATGGCCCCGGATTTCCGGTACCGTAATAAATGAGATCCTGTTTCGGGTCGTAGGTGATCCAGCCCCAAACCGGTCCGCCGCCGATCATCCACGCGGCCTTGTTCGGCCAGCTCGTCTCGCCGAGGTTGGGGCCCTTGTCTTCCGGATATGGCGGATTGAAATCCTTCCCGATCAATACGTCCTTGTCCGGGCCGGTCGAATAGGCCGTCCATTGCACCTGGCCGGTATTGGTGTCCAGCGCTTTCAGCCAGCCGCGCACCCCCAGTTCGCCGCCACTGACACCCACCAGCACGTGGTTCTTCACCACCAGCGGCGCCATCGTGATGGTTTCGCCATGGTTGATGTCCCCGATCTTGGTGTTCCAGACCTGCTTGCCGGTCTTCGCGTCGACGGCGATCGTGTGATCGTCCAGGGTGTTCATGAAGATCTTGCCGTCGGAGTAGGCAACGCCACGGTTCACCACGTCGCAACAGGCGACACCCTGGGACGCGCGCGAGGGGTATGGCTTGAACACCCACTTGATGGCGCCGTCCTTCGAGAGGTCGAGCGCGTACAGAATGTCCGGCCACGGGGTGACGACGTACATCGTGTCGCCGACCACGATCGGCGCCGCCTCGTGGCCGCGCAGCACCCCGGTCGAGAACGTCCACGCCACCGACAGGTTCCTGACGTTGTTCGCGTCGATCTGTTTCAATCCACTGAAGCGCGTGCCAGCGTAGTTCTTGCCCGGCATCGGCCAGTCGGCCGGATTGCTGGCCAACTGCGTGACGCTCTCGCCCGTCGCCGATTGCGCGGCTGCGTTGCCGGCAGAGGCTGGCTTGGCCGGATGCACCGCCGCACGCGCCATCGATGTCGCGAGCAGGGCTGCCGAAACGGCCGTAGCGAGAGCGAGCATTTTCATCGATGCCTCCTTGCGTGCACGACCGGCGTCACGACCGGGCGCGCGTGGATTCCTCATTGATTGCCGCTGCGCGCCGACTGGGTCTGCTGCAGCATGTGCAAATGCTTCTTCAGAACGGGCAGTGCCGACTGCGCGAGCTGCTTCACCTGTGGCAGCGAACCATGCTGGATCTCGCGCACGGTCAATTCGATGGCTTTGACGTGGGCATCGGCCTCGTCGTGGGTCCAGGTGCGGTCGAAGTCGACGCCCGATGCGCTCTTGAACTTGCGCATCTCGTCGCGCTGCTCGGCATTCGGCTGCGTCGGCAGTTTTGCGCCGAGCTGCTTGGCGACCGGCCGCAGCTTGGCGTCCAGATCGCCGTGATCGCGGGTCAGCGTCCGCGCCGCCGCGCGCACGTCCGCATCGTGGCCCTTCGCCGCCGCCAGCTCGCCCGACTCGATCTCGGCGAGATTGTCCTGGTGCGCGGCGATCAGCCAGCTTCGGTCCTGCGAGGACGACTGGGGAGACTGGGCTGCCCCCGCCGCGAGCGGAAGGCCCAACACAAAGACCAGCAGAAAAATCGATTTACGCATAATCGGCCTCCTTGCCGATTCATACGCCTCTCAAAAAAACGTACGCTTGTGAATTTCAGGTGTCAAGCAGAGCCGCTTTGTTATCGGGTGATGAAGCTCCGGCCAAAACGATCCTTTCGCTCGTCTTTCAAAGGGCATCCGCGGCGGCTTCTGCCACGCCCTGATCCTGCGAATTGTCACCGCCACTCACGCCCACGGCGCCGATCACTTGATCGCCCGCTTTCAACGGAACGCCGCCCGGGAAAATCATTACCCTGCCGTGATTGGAGACGTGGATTCCGTAGAACGGTTCACCCGGTTGAGCCTTTTTGGTGAGCGCCTTTGTGGGAATCGTAAACATCGCAGACGTGAAGGCCTTGTTTACGGCGATGTCGACGCTACCTTTCCAGGCGCCATCCATGCGCGCGAATGCCACGAGGTTGCCGCCATCGTCGACCACCGCGATGTTCATGGGCTGGCCAATCTCGCGCGCCTTGTCCTCACCCGCGGCGATGACGCGGCGCGCATCGTCCAGGGAAACGGTTTGCTGCTGGATCATGATTCGAACTCCTTTTCCATTGCGCACGACAGCGACCGCCACGGCGGCAGGCGCAGCTGCACGATGGGCGGACGTCCGCGGGGGCTGAATGCTCCGGCCTTCGGGGTGCATCATGCGTGCCACGCTCGCGCGACAAGCTGCGCGGGCGCTCGAGCGTGCCGCGGCCGGAAATTGTTGCGGACGCAGAGGAATCTTTTTTGCGAAGTGCGGCGATTTTGCCTGCCCGGCGAAAAAAATCGAGCGGACTCCGGGCTCCTGCCCATGCGGACGCTCGCGACCGTGCCGTCATGGGTTGCTCGCTGCCGACTCCACCAGCAGCACGATGTTCAACGCTACGACGGCGCCTGCCGCGACGGCGGCGACGACCCGGGTCGGCAATCCGTTGCGGTACCGGCCCATCAGGTCGCGGCGGCCGGTGAACCACAACAGCGCCGCCACCGGCACGGGCAGCGCCAGGCTCAACACCACCTGGCTGAGCACGAGTGCCCGGGTCGCATCGATCCCCAGCGCGACCACGACAAAGCTCGGAACCATCGTGACGGCGCGCCGCAGCCATACCGACAGCGGGAAGCCTGCGAAGCCCTGCATCACCATCTGTCCCGCGAGCGTGCCCACCACCGAGCTGGATATCCCCGATGCAATCAATGCGACCAGGAACACGCCCGCGGCGGCCGGCCCCAGCAACGGACCGAGCGTGTGGTAAGCGGATTGCAGCACCGCATCCTGCGCGCGGGCCGGGTAAAAGGCGTCGGCGGCCATGACGACCATCGCCATGTTGACGACGGCGGCAATGCCCAACGCGACCACCGCCTCGATGCGCGCAAAGCGCAGCAACGTGCTCCGCTGTTGCGGCGTCCGCGGCGTCGCGCGCCGCTGCACCAGGCCCGAGTGCAGGAACAGTGCGTGCGGCATCACGGTGGAACCCACGATGCCGCAGGCCAGCAGGACCGCGCCGGAATCCGCGAACCGTGGCGGCCACTGGCTCGCGAGCAGACCCGGCCACGCCACCGGCTGGATCACGAGTTCGGCCAGGTAGCACAGGCCGATCACCACCACGAAACTGCCGATGGCAAGCTCGAGTGGCCGAAAGCCCGAGCGCTCGAGCAGCAGCAAGGCGCAGGTCGCGATCGCAGTGATGATCATCCCCGCCATCATCGGAATCTGCAGGAGCAACGACACCCCGATCGCGCCACCCACGAACTCGGCGAGGTCGGTGGCCATCGCCGCGGCCTCGCTCACCGCCCACATCGACATCGCCAGCGGACGCGGCATGCGTTCGCGGCACAGTTGCGCCAGGTTGCGGCCGGTGACGATCCCGAGCTTGGCCGCCAGCGCCTGGAACAGCATCGCGATCAGGCTGGCGAGCAGCACCACCCAGACCAGCGAGAAACCGTAGCGCGCGCCGGCCTGGATGTTGACCGCGAAGTTGCCGGGGTCGAGGTAGGCGGTCGACACCACCACGGCGGGACCGGCGAACGGCAGCAGCAAGGCGAGGCCGCGGCGGCGGCCTTCGAGGCCGGCGCGGATCTCCGCGCGCGTGTGTTCGGTGAGGCGGGCGCGCGTGGGTCCGCGTACGTCGTCATCCATGACCGGTTCTCGCTGCTCGCAGGTACCGATTTAGCCGGCGCCTGCGTAACTCCAGCATGAAGCGGCCGTGGCCTGCCCGCAACGTCGGTGGGCGGGCACCCCGCGGCCGGACCCGGGGGCGCTTCGCTTTACCCGCCGCAGGCGCCGCAACACACGGATGGCACCTGCTCGAGTTGCCGCCAATCGACCGGATACCCGCTCCGCGTCAACAACGAAAGCAGTTCGGGCGAGCTCAATTCCGCAGCGACCCGCAGGGTCCCGCCTGCCGGGTCGAGGTCGGCCATCGCCATCGGGTCGGCGACAATCAACGCATCGTTGATCGCGCCCAGGTCCGGCCGTGCGCCGAGGGTCTTGATGTGGAATTCCATGCCTGTTTCGCCACGCCGGGTGCAGCCGTGGATATTGTCCCGCTGGCACAGCGCTACGTCTTGATCACCGTCAAGTACCGGCACGTTTCGCCGACGCGCGAACGTTACCCGGGCGAAGCCGCCGCCCCGGCCCCCGCGGATACCGGGGCGTCCGGCTCGCGCACCCGCAGCGTGCACAACCCGGCGACGATCAGGCTGGCGCCCCCGAGCACCAGTGCGTACAGCGGCTGGTCGTGGAAGAACCACTTCAGCAGCACGCCCAGCACGCTTGCAGCCAGCAGTTGCGGGATCACGATGAAGAAGTTGAAGATGCCCATGTAGACGCCCATCTTGGCCGCGGGCAGGTTGTCCGAGAGCAGTGCGTAGGGCAGCGACAGGATCGATGCCCAGGCGAAGCCGACGCCCAGCATCGACAGCAGCAGCCAGTGCGGATCCCGGATCAGCGCGAACGAGATCAGCCCCACCCCGCCCAGAGTCACATTGACGAGATGGCTCACGCGCAGGCCCCAGGCCCGCGCCATCCAGGGAATCAGGATCGCGGCCAGCGCCGCGAAGCCGTTGTAGGCCGCGAACAGCACGCCGACCCAGTTGGCGCCGGTGTTGTACGCCGCCGAGTGCGGGTCGGTCGCGCCGAATTGCACCGCGGTCACCGCCGGCGTGGTGTAGATCCACATCGCAAACAGTGCGAACCACGAAAAGAACTGCACCCACGCGAGGCGCCGCATCGCTTCGGGCATCCGGTACAGGTCGCCCATCACCTGGCGCACGGTTCCGGCGCTACGGGTGCGGGACAGCCACGCGAACAGCACCCCTGCGGCGATCAGCATGCCGGCCAGCAGGTAAAGGTCGCGCGCCAGCGAGAAGCGCAGGATCAGCGCCAGCAACAGCACACCGAGCGTACCGAGCGCGGCGCCGATCCGCCAGGCGCGGGACACGTCGCTCGTCGGCGCTGCTTCGGCGCTGTCGTCGAACGCCAGCAACGCGTCGGGCGGATATTCTCGGGTGGTGAATACCGTCCACAACACCGACCCCAGCAGCACCGCGCCGCCGGCATAGAAGGCGTACTTCACGGTGTCGGGAATCGCACCTTCCGGCGCGGTGTTGGGCACCCCGAAGCGCGCCAGCAGCCACGGCAACAACGATGCCACCACGGCGCCGACGCCAATGAAGAAACTCTGCATCGCGTAGCCGCGGGCGCGTTGCTGCGTCGGCAACTGGTCGCCCACGAACGCGCGGAACGGCTCCATCGCGACGTTGAAAGAGGCATCCATGATCCATAACAGCCCGGCCGCGACCCACAGCAACGGCGCGTTCGGCATCACCAGCAGCGCCAGCGTCGCGAGCACCGCGCCGACCAGGAAGTACGGCCGTCGCCGCCCCAGCCGCCCCCACGTGCGGTCGGACCAATGGCCGATCAGCGGCTGGACGATCAGTCCTGTCAACGGCGCCGCGATCCATAACGCCGGGATCGCATCGACGCCCGCGCCAAGGGTCTGGAAGATCCGGCTGACGTTGGCGTTCTGCAGCGCGAACCCGAACTGGATCCCGAGGAACCCGAAACACATGTTCCAGATCTGCCAGAACGACAGCGCGGGTTTCCGGGTCATGGAGTTTCCCGATCGGTTTCTGCTTGGTCCCCTCTCCCACCGGGAGAGGCGCGCGCAGCGCAAGCGCGTAGCGCACCGGAGAGGCGGGCGAGGGTACGCGCCCGCATGACAGGGTGAGTAATCCAGGAACCTACCATTTGCGTACCCGTACCCTCATCCGGCGCTGCGCGCCACCTTCTCCCGGCGGAGCAGGAAATCCAGACGAAGACCCCGTGCAAGCCACAGGGCATCACTGTGAGGGCAGCGGCGCAACGTGCAGGGCGTTGACGTTCGCCTCGTTGAGGGGACCGCTCGCGCCGCCCCCTCCGCCGGTGTAGTGCACGAAATGCGCGAGGTCGCTCATGTTGAAGCCTTGTTCCAGCGCGAAGGTGCAGCGAGCGCCCGCCTTGGTCTCGAAGGTGGCGGCGGTGGAACGTTGTTCGGCAACGCTGTGCGGCATCACGATCGTCACCGTCTGCGCAGGACTACCCGTGCAGTCGATCGCGAGCCGCTTCACCCCCACGGTGATGCCGGTGTTGATCGGGCCGTGATCGTTCGTATAGTCCAGCCACACGCGGTAACGGCCGCCACGGGGCGCGGTCCAGGCGCGCGGCCAGGATCCGGTGACACGGGCGTCGTCGCCCATGCAGGTCGCCTCGCTCGGCAATGATTCGATACCGTGCTCGCCCAGGCGGGTGAGGCGCAGGCAATACCGCAGGTCCGAGGCCCGCAACGTCCATGCGTCGCCGGCGGATCCATGACGCTTGCCATCGACATACAACACGTGGTCGCCGTCTTCGATGCTGCGCACGTTCCACGTGTCTCCGTCGCGCCGCGCGTCCGGTGCCGCCGGCGTGGCCGGCGCATACAGCGGCGCATCGGTGCGCAAATTCAAACCGGGAACCTCGAGAGCCTTAAGCATGACGACGGTGCGGTCGCCATGGGTCTCGACCTTGTCGGCCACCAGCAGGTTGCCGTCGAGCCTGTCAGGCCGCCGCAGCGTGATCTGCCGGTGCGGAAGTTGCAGGCTGATTTCGCCGCGGTCCCCGAACAGCGTCGACACCAGCGAGACCGGCAGCTTCGGTTCCACCTTGCCGTCGGCGGTCAGCCCGAACACGCCCTCCGCCACCATGTCGAGGTAACCCGCGACCGACCACAACTGGCGCGGCGAATTGACCACGGGGCCGCTGAGCTTGCCTTCGTCGACATGCGTCGCCTGGCTCAACATGGCGTAGTTCTCCATGTTCGAGCCGGCGAGTGCGGGACCGCGGATCATCGAACGGATCTCGAGCGCGATCAGCGCGGGATCATCGATCTTGCGCGCCGCGCGCAAGGCGTAGGCGCTGACGAACGGCCAGATCGCGCGGTTGTGGTAGATCGGCTGGTCGGCGCGCTCGGGCCAGATCACCGGACTCCCCGCCGGCCACACGGGATAATGCGAAAGCGACGAGCGCGCACGCGCCTCGTCGGCGACGCCGCTGGTGATCGCGAGCGACAGGCCGAGCAGATCGTAGGCTTCGACCGGCATTCCGTCACCACCGATGTAGCTCATGTACATGCCGCGATCGTCGCGCCAGAAGTGCGCGTTGATCGCCTGCTTCAACGCGTCGGCATGCGCCGTGTACTCCGCGCCGCGCGGGTCGTGGCGCTCGTTCGCCATCCGTGCCGCGAGCCGCAACGCCTCGTAATGCAGCACGTTGGTCGACAACGCGAACGACTGCCCGATGAACACCACGTTGTCCTTCGTCCACGCGGGATAGGTCTGCTCGCGCCAGTCCAGGAACGAGGTTTCGCCGCGGTACAGGCCAAGGCCTGGGTCGAATGCGTATGCGCGATCCTGAGCCAGGGTGTCGTTGAGGGCGCGCCAGGTCTTGTCGGCGAACGCCCGGTCGTCGAGCAGGTGGCGCGCACCGAGGAACCACGCCACGCGGTCCGTGCTGATCGGCCAACTGCCGCCGGAGCCGGTGTCCTGCATGGGATACGAACCTTGCGGCACGTCCTTCGCGCGCACGTCCGACAGCTTGAACAGCAGCGATTCGCGGGCGCGCGCCGGGTCGTATCGCCACAAGCCGAGGTCGATCGAATACGACACGTCGCGGGTCCACACGTACGGCCACTTCACCCCGGTGACGAAGCAGCGGCAATCCATCGCGCCGCCGTGGTCGTAGGCGGGATCATGCAGCACCGACACCGAGTCCTGGGCGAGTTCCTCCTGCGCCATCGCGAACAATCCGTCGAACAGCACGCTCGCGGTTTGCGCCTTCGCGGGCGGGGCCGGAATCCTGCGTTCACCGAACGGCCCCGTGAGCGCGTAGCTGCCATCGGCCTGCGCAGACATGGAAGCGGACGCGCCGCGCCATTCGAGGCTCGCGTGCCAGACAGGCGCAGCCTGCATGGCGGTCGTTGCCAGCATCAACAATGCGGTCGGGATCACGTTCCTGCTCCTGGCTTTTCGGCGGCGTTCGCGTGCCGCGTGTTCGTTGACGGTATCTCCACGACCACCAGGCCTTGCGGCGGAATGTCGAATGTCAACCTGCCGTCGTGCACGCCCACCTGCTGGGGATCGCCAAGCCTGCCGGCGGCGCGCAACTGCTCGATCTGGGTGCGGCTGGGGAAAGCCGGCCGCCGCATCTTGTCGAAGGTGGCGATCACGTTGCCATGCATGGAATCCAGCCGCCACACCGCCGCGGTAGCCGGCGCCGCGAGGTGCTGGAAGGTGATCTCGAAATGCTTCGGCGACCCTTGCGGCGGGCCCGGCATATACGTCGCGCCACTGCCGACCGGCGGTGCATAGTTCCACAGCGCAAGCACCAGCGACCCATCGGGTCGGCGGGTCGCGAGCGCGCTGTCGGACGACAGCGGCAGCCGCTCGCCGCCGAGCTTGTGCAGCATCGCGAAGGCGTTGAACGCCGGCTTGTCGATGCGGTCCTCGGCGATGAGGCCGAACCCGCCGTAGAACGGCGTGCGCACCACGCCCTGCTCCTCGAACACGTCCGAGAAGGTCCAGTAGCTCATCATCGCCACCTTGCCGGCGCAGGCGCGGATGGTATTGGCCAGCCACGGGCCCATGAACACCGTGTCGGTGACGTTGGGCAGGTTGGCATACGAAGCGTTGTATTCGCTGAAGACCAGCGGCAGCTTCGGATAAGGCGAGGCCAGGATTTCGTCGTGGACCTTGGCGACCGCGCGGCACACCATGTCCTTGCGCGGGATGTGTTCGTCGGTGTGGAACACGTTCTCGGCGGTGTCGTCGCCGTAGACATGGCTGCTGACGAAGTCGATGGGTATGCCTGCCTCGTGCACGTGTGCCAGGAACGCTGGAACCCACGCCGCCTGCGCCGTCGCGGGGCCGCCCACCCGCAACCGATCGCTCACGGACTTCAAGGTGCGGGCCGTGTGGTCGTAGAGCTCGAAATAGGTCGACTGCTTGGGCTCACCGCCCCAGAAGTCGATGTTGGGCTCGTTCCACACTTCGAAGTACCAGCTCGCGACTTCGTCGATGCCGTAACGGTCGATCAGGTGCTGCGCGAAGGCGCGGATCATCGCATCCCACTCCGCGTAGTTTTTCGGCGGCATCACGTTGGGGTGGTACCAGAAACTGTGGTGATTCGACGGATCGGAACTCAGGTCCGGCGGCATGAAACCGAGTTCGACGAAGGGTTTCATCCCGTGCGCGAGCAACCCGTTGTAGATCTGGTCCACGTAGGAGAAGTTGTAGCTGATCCTGCCGTCCTGGCCGCGCTGCACGAGGCCGACGTCGCGATCGAAGATGCCGTGGAAGCGCACGTATGTGAAGCCGGTGGCCTGGTGCACCGCGTCGAGATCCTTGCGGTAGTCGTCGCGCAACGACAGTACCGCCCGCCCCGATCCGAACATCTGCTCCCAGAAATGCGGGAAGGGCGTGCCGGAAGCCCGGGCATCCACCTTCAACTGGATGGTTTGCGGCGCCGGCGCGGCTGCCGCCACT
This sequence comes from Rhodanobacteraceae bacterium, assembly GCA_035701405.1. Taxonomy (GTDB): domain Bacteria; phylum Pseudomonadota; class Gammaproteobacteria; order Xanthomonadales; family Rhodanobacteraceae; genus 66-474. Next base: position 3,892 of record DASSNH010000063.1, on the reverse strand, counting down.
GCGAGTCCCGGCGCGGCGAACAACGCAAACGCCGCGATACCAAGTGCAAAACATCGAACACGCTTGGCGATTTTTTTCATGGCGAGTCCCTGCTGGCGTGGCCGATGGAAGCGTTTACATCATCGGCGAGTCTCGCTCAACGCGGCGCGCGCGTCCAGCTTCACCGCGGCCCCGCCGGATCACGCGAGACATCCCGCATCTCATCCCGCGGACGTGTCCGCCCTGCGACATACCGGCGCCTTGCGCAGCAAGGCAGGCACTCCCCGCGCCGGCGCGGGCGCACGGCGCCCGCAGCGCGGCATCACTGTTGCGCGGACCCGCGCAACGTCACGTCGCGCACGACCCCGGCGTCGAGCTTGACGATCGTCACCGCGCCGTACTGGTCGTGTCCGGTGGTCCAGCCCTGCCCCTGCGCGCGCGCGAGTGCCTTCGCGTCGGCGTAGCGGCGGAGTTCCGCGCCGCCGGTTTGCACCGAAGCCGCAGCGGTTCCATGTATCCGAACCAGGTAATCGCGCAACGCGGGCCGGTAGCTTCCCATCGGCGCATCGGCGCGGAAGGAGACTACGGAGCCATCGCGCCCTGCCGTCAGCCGTTGCAGGAAATACACACCCTTTTCGTACGCGTAGGTCTCGCCATCGTCGTCGTAATAGTCGAAGTGCGTCGCGTGGTCGGCCGGGAACACCTCGATCGTCACCGTCTTGGACGGATGCTGCCCGACGTAATCCATCACCGGCTGGGTCGGAATGATCGCGCCTGCGCGGATGAACAGCGGGATGTCACGCCAGGTTTTCGCGTCCACCTTGTAGTCGATGGTTCGAGCACCCTGGTGCACCTTCCCGGTGAACCAGTCGGTCCAGGTGCCCGCCGGCAGGTAGATGGACTTGGACGTCTGTCCTTTCTCGACCACCGGCGCGACCAGCAACCACTGGCCGAACAGCCAGGCATCGACATCATTGCGCACCTTCGGATCGTGCGGCCAGTCGAACGTCAGCGGGCGCACCAGCCCGACGCCGCTGGCGTGCGCCGCGTGCTGGTAGGCGTAGATGTAGGGGATCAGCGAATAGCGCAGCCGGATGGCGCGGGTTGCCGCGGCTTCGGCAATCGGGCCGTAACGCCAGGGCTGGCGCTTTTCGTCCATGGTGCCGTGGACACGGAAGATCGGGGTGAACGCGCCGAACTCGATCCAGCGCGCAAAGTTTTCGTCCGAGGGATGGCCGTTGAAGCCGCCGCCGTCCATGCCCCAATCGGTGGCCCCGACTTCGATCGCACTCAGCATGCGCGTGCGCTGGGCGGCCATGCTCTCGAAACCCGTGTCGATATCGCCCGACCAGAGGCCGTAGGCGTAGCGCTGCGCGCCCAGCCAGAAGTTGCGGTTGAGCGACCACACGCGCTGGTCGCTGGCCGCGCGCTGCGCATCGTAGAGCGAACGTTCCATGTTCAGGAACTCGGTGTCGGAACCGATCTCGTCGGCTTCATCGTTCCACCAGCCGACGATGCCCTTGTCGAAGGCGTATTTCAGCGCCGCCTCGCCGAACCAGCGACGCGTCTCCGGCTTGTCGAAGTCCAGCCGCTTCACCAGCTTGTGCGAAAAATAATCCTCGAACGGCTTCTCGCCGGGGATCCACAGCTTGTGCGCCGTCGCGTAGCGTCCCTCGACGGTATTCACGTGGATGCGCGGCTTCATGATGCCGGTGAGATGGATGCCCTGGCCGTCGAGCGTCTTCGCGAGCTTGCCGCTGGGGCCATCGGGAAACTTCTCCGGATTCCAGCGGAACTCGCCGTAGTTGTTCTCGCCCCAGGCCTTCCAGTCGAAGTCCAGGGTGAAGTTGTCGATCGGGATGTGCTTGGCGCGGTAGGTCTTGACGATGTCGAGCAGTTCCTTCTGGTCGATGCCCCACTGGCTGTTGGTGAAACCCATCGCCCACTTGGGAAACAGCGGCGCGGGGCCGCTGATCCTCGACACTTCGCCGAGCACTTCCGCGGGCGTGCCGGCGAGGATGTAGTAGTCGGTATCGGGACGTTTGTAGTCACCGACCGTGATGCTGCCGCCGGCAAGGTCGAAGGTCGCGCCTTCGCAATCCACCAGCAATCCGTAGCCTGCGGTGCTCCACACGAGCGGCGCGCCCGCATGGCCCTGCTTGCCGGCCTCGGCCACCTGCTTGCCGGTTCGCAGCAGGCCCGGGGCAACGCTTTCGTGGATCGTGTAACCGCCGATGCCGTACAGCGGGTCGGCGGCGTCATGCTGCAGCACGATGCTGCCGTCGGCCAACCCGGCCAGGTCGGTCTGTTTCAGCAGCGGGCGGCCTTCGGCGTCGGCAACACTCAAGCTGTGCGTCGCGCCATCCCAGGTCACGGTCATGCGCTCGGAACGCAGCGTAACCGTGTCGCGCTTGCGCAAAACCCCGGGTGCGAACGCCGGCGCTGGTTCACGCTCCGGATCGATCACCGTGCCTGGCGGCGTGCTGCGATCATCCGGCACGTAGTGCACGTGCAGCACACCCGGCGCCCTCAGTTGCACCGAGACGGTTGCGTCACCCAGCGCGAGCTCGAACCCCTGGGCGTTGACGCTGCGCAGCTTCGCGACCCCGTTTTCGGACGGCGCGCGGGCCACCACGGCGAGGCCGGGCCCGGCCAGCATCATGAACGCCAACAGGCGCAACAAATCCTTCATTCGCAGTCCCCCGAAAAATCTTTGGTTCATTGCAATACCGCGCTGCCGTAGGGCGGCAACCGCAGCCGGCCATCGGCCCATTGGGTGTCCGCGCGACTGTGCCGCAGCAGTTTGTGGAAGCGCCGCCCCTGCAGATGGACCGATTGCGGTTCGCCCGACAGATTGTGCAGCACCAGCACGTCGCCGTGCGGATCGTCGAGTTCCCACGCCGCAACCTGCAGGCTGGCATCACGCCAGTTGCGCGCGACCCCGTCACGCAGGGCGGGAATGTCGCGCCGCCAGCCGATCAGCATCCGGTACCAGTTGAGCAGCGAGCCGGGGTCGGCCTGTTCCGCTTCGACGGAGATCGCGGGTCCGTCGCCGGCCGTCCAGCCCTCCCACGTCGGCTCGCCCGGACCCTGGCCCGCGCGGTACCAGCGCATCGGTTCGCGCAGGTGCGGATCGGGCTTTTCACCGCGCATCCCGAGTTCCTCGCCGTAGTAGACGAACGGATGACCCGGCAGCGTCAGCAGCATCGCCGCCGCAATCCGCATGTGGTCCGGATTGCCATCGAGTTGGCTCATCACCCGTTCCTGGTCGTGGTTCGACAGGAACGGCGCGTCGTCGAAACGGCCGTGCGCGGCAGCGCGATAGGCCTGCTCGACGCGTTCCAGCGTGGCGCCGATGTCGCGATCGCGTTCCTGCTGCGCGCTTGCGACCAGGCGCTCGGCGAGCGGGAAATTGAACACCGCGTCCAGCGAACCCATCCACGACGCGAGTTGGTCCGGGTTGCGCGGCCATACCTCGCCCACCAACCATGCCTGGGGATCGACCGTGTCGATGCCGCGATGGAACTCGCGCCACCACGCCAGGTTCTCCTTCAGCGCGGCCAGGCTACCCCAATCGGTTTCGAAATCGAGGTAGACATGCTGCGCTGCATCGAGCCGAAAGCCGTCGACGCCCTTGGCCAACCAGAATTTCCCGACCTCGATCATCTGTTTGCGGAGGGCCGGATCGTCGTAATTGAGGTCGGGCATTTCGCCAGTGAATACGCCGAGGTAGTGGCCGCCGCCGGGCACCGAGTGCCACGCCGGCCCGCCGGTGGCGCTGATCGCTTTCAGGTCGGTCGCGGGCGTCGCCCACGTGTACCAGTCGTGGTAGCGGCTGCGCGGATCGCGTGCGGCCTCGAACCACGGCGACCGGTTGCTGGAATGGTTGGCGACCAGGTCCATGATCACCTTG
>DASSNH010000062.1:0-5658 GCA_035701405.1 Rhodanobacteraceae bacterium | reverse complement strand
AGCTTGTCCACCTCGCGCAGCACCAGCATCTGTTGCCCGCCGTCCGAGATGCCGAGGCCCTCGAAGAAGCCGCGCATCAGCTTGCGGTTGTTGAGCCAGATCGTGAACGCGCCGATATCCAGCGCGCGGAACACCGCGTGGATCACCGCCGGGATTTCGGCGTCGTAGCGGATCGACAGCGAATCCTTGCCGATCACGTCGATGTCGCACTGGTAGAACTCGCGGAAGCGGCCGCGCTGGGCGCGCTCGCCGCGGTACACCCGCTGCATCTGGTAGCGTCGGAAGGGGAACGCGAGATCGCGTTCGTGCTCGGCGACATAGCGCGCCAGCGGAACCGTCAGGTCGAAGCGCAGCGCGTGCTCCGGTTTGCCCGACTGTTCGAGCGCACCGGTCGACTGCACGAAATACACCTGCCGCTCGGTTTCGCCGCCGCCCTTGGTCAGCAGGATGTCCGCGAACTCGATCGCGGGCGTTTCGATCGGCAGGAATCCGTACACCTCGAAACCGTGCCGGATCGTGTCCAGCATCCGCTGGAACGCGATCTGCTCGCGCGGCAGCAGTTCCAGCACGCCGGGCATGGTGCGGGGCGTCGTCAGCGCCATCGTTGCGTCTCGTGATAAAAGCGCAAGGTTAGCAGCGCGGGCGCCCTTCTTGCGCGCGCGAAGCGGCGCCAAGTATCATTGGCGGCTCGCTCCCGGGCCCCGCGCCCGTGCGAGCCGTCGGGGTGTAGCTCAGCCTGGTAGAGCGCTACGTTCGGGACGTAGAAGTCGCAGGTTCAAATCCTGTCTCCCCGACCAAGTCTTTGCGAATGCAGGCCTTCCCAGGCAGCCCAGTGGGCTGCTTGCGATGGTTGGTACTGTGTCGAGAGCTCTCCGCCGGTCGCGGGCGAGCCCGCTCCTACATAACAGCAAAACCGCCCCGGTCGCGGGCATGACCCGCTCCCACAGGGCGTCGCGAAACTGTTCCGGCCGGGGGGATGAGCCGCGCGTCCGTGACCGCCGGTAGCGCGCGACCGGAGCGCCCCTCACATCGTGTGCGTGGGCTTGTCGCTGTTCTGCATGCCGGCGAGCAGGGTTTCGATCTTGGTGCGGGCGTTGTCGCCATCGGCGTTTTCGGCGAACTGGACGCCGATGCCGGCGGGGCGGTTGCCCTGCGCCGCGATCGGGGTGATCCAGATGACCCGGCCGGTGGTCGCCACGCGTTCGGTTTCCTCCGGCAGCGTCATCAGCAGGAATACTTCGTCGCCGAGGTTGTAGCGCTTGTTGGTGGGCACGAACAGGCCGCCGCCCTTCACGAACGACATGTAGGACTGGTAGAGGGTGTGCTTGTCCTTGATGACCACGGACAGGATGCCCTGACTCCCCATCCCGCCCGCGCCGGCCTTTGCTGCCATATTCCGTAAAACCTCGTCGATCAGGGTGCGACAGCTTGCCGCCTTGGCCCCATGGCGGTCAAGCACGCGGCGCGCCAAAACGGCACCAGCCCCACCCATCGAATACCCACGGTGACGGCAGCGGGCAGTACAACTTTAGGTAATACGGCGGCTGCAGGGGACGCGAGGTGCGTGCGGCCGGACTGCCGTCCCGCCAGAACAGGTTCGCATCCCGGGTGGACAGGGGCACCTTTTCGCCACCGTTCCGGTCCACTGCCAGCAGCGACAACCATCGCCTAACCGGGCGCGGCGGCAACCATGGCAGGGTTGGCCGGTTGCGATCATGGGAATCGAGGCCTGCGACGAAGGACTCGGTATCGGTCGCCGAGCGCATCAGTCGGCGGCCGCTGAGCGCGGTCTGGCTGGTGTGTGCGGCGATGGCCCGGCGCTTGCGTGCCAACTCGTCCGGATGCAGCGTGAATACGGCGCGGAGAGGGGCTCCCGCCCGCGAGCGGCCGTGCAGCAGGTAGCCGAGGCACTCCGGTTTCGACGCCCGGGGCATGCTCTGGAATGCCATTTCCATCAGCACGTGCATCGCGCTGTGGTCGGGATGGCGGTCGACGAGGTCCGGCAGCACGAGGACCGTCGGCTGTTCCTCATCCAGCAGTCCGCGCATCGTGGCCAGCATGGCGCCTGTTTCCTCGAGCAGCATCCACGTGACGCCGCCGTCGGGCCAGCCCAGCCGGCGCACGCTTGCCGATTCCGCGCCGAGCTCGCGAAGCGCCTGGTCGGCCTCCGCGCGGCGGCGGCGCGCCCAGCCCTCCCGCTGGTGTGCCCCGATCCACAGGCGCCGTTCCAGTGCTCGCTGCGGCCACGGGTTGTTCTCGCCGTCGGTGACAAACACCACGCTCACCCGGGCGCCGCAGCTGAGCGCCCGCTGGACCAGGCCGCCCGCGGCCAGCGATTCATCGTCCGGGTGCGGCGCCAGCACCATCAGGCTGGCATTCGGGCGATCCAGCAGCGTTTCGGGGTCGAGCAGATCCGATGGCTTTTCCACGCGCAATTCGCATTCCTTGGGTCACGCGCCCTGGGTCATGGCGCGAGGATGGGGCGCGATTGTGACCGGGCGCGCTTGACCGCGCACTGACCGCAGGCAGCGCGGCGCCACTGCCCCCACACGCGGCTATCACCGGGTGCCGGATGACTCCGCCACCGCCAGGCCGTCCAGCCAGTCGAAGAGCGCGAGGTCGGTTCGCAGGGGTCCGTTCAGCAGCATGCGCAGGCGGTTGGCGCGTGCGAAGCCGCTTGCGAGCGTCCCGTCGTCCCAGCCCGGATCGAAGCGCGCACGCCCACCCGCCGCACGCGCGCGCAAGGTCCCTTCCAGCAACCGTGCCGCGTGCTCCAGGCGCTGTTCCGGTTCGTCGCCCGCCCACGCCTTCGCGACCTCGCGGGCGCGGGCTCGTCCCGCCGCCAGCGCCAGCAGGTCCTTCGCAACCTCCTGTCGCCTGTCCATCCCGCCGTGCGTGGCCAATTGCCACGCAGCACCCGGATTGCCGCCGGCCGCAGCCAATGCCGGCTCGGCTGCTTCCACCCTACGCGACACCAGCCAAGCCAGCGCTTCTTCGCGGCGCGGGACCACGAAGTCGATGCGCTGGCAGCGGCTCCGGATCGTCGCGCTCAATCGCCAGGGGCGATCGGCAACCAGCACGATCAGGGTGGCCTGCGTGGGTTCTTCGAGCGTTTTCAGCAGCGCGTTCTGGGCGGCCGGGTTCATCTCGTCCGCCGGATCGATCACGGCCACCTGCCAGCCGCCGAGTTGGCTCGCCATCGCCAGGTGCGCGGACAAGCCACGGATCTGGTCGATCACGATTTCCTTGCGCAGCTTGCCGGTTTTCTCGTTGACCTCGAGCGTCACCAGCATCCGGTCGGGATGGGTACCCGCCGCCAGCAGCTTGCAGGTGCGGCACGACCCGCATGCCCGGCCGTCGCGTGGCGCTTCGCACAAACGGGCGCGCACGAATGTTTCGGCGAGCGCGCGCTTGCCGAGTCCCGGCGGCCCGCACAGGAGCAATGCATGGGGCAAGGTGTCCGAGGCCGCGCGATTCGCGAGGCCTTCCCACAGCGGCATGCACCATGGCGGCAATGTATCGCCGGGTGCGATCGCGGGTACCGCAGCGGCTGCGTCGTCCTTGCTCATGCGGTTGCCTTCGCACGCAATGCTTCGACCGCGGCGATCGCGGACTGCAGCACTTCGTCGGGAGGCAGTGACGCGTCGATCACCCGGAAGCGCCCGGGCTCGGCCTGCGCGCGGGCGTGATAGGTGCTGCGCACGCGCTCGAAAAAATCGTCCCGCTCGGCTTCGATGCGATCGGCCGTGCCGCGCTGGCTCGCGCGGGCGCGCCCATGCGCCACCGGCAGGTCGAGCAGCAGGGTCAGGTCGGGCGCGAGGCCACCGGTGGCGATGCGCTCCAGCTCGGCGATCCGCGCGGCCTCGATGCCGCGACCGCCACCCTGGTAGGCATAACTCGCGTCGGTGAAGCGGTCGCACAGCACCCAATGTCCCGCCGCCAGCGCGGGCCGCAATACCTCGCGCACGAGTTGCGCCCGCGCCGCGAACATCAGCAGCAATTCGGCTTCGGCCGTGATGCCACGGTGCGCCGGGTCGAGCACCAGCGTGCGGATGGCTTCGCCCAATGCGGTGCCGCCGGGCTCGCGTGCATACAACACGTTTTGTGCGGTTTTCCGGAAATGTTCGCGGAGCCCGGCCAGGAGCGTGCTCTTGCCCGCGCCCTCGCCGCCTTCGAGCGAGATCATGCGCCCGCGCATCAGCGCTTCTTCCCGAGGATGTATTTCCGCACCGCCGCGTTGTGCTCGGCGAGTGTCGCCGAGAACTGGTGGGTGCCGTCGCCCCTGGCGACGAAATACAGCGCGTCGCCCGGGGCCGGATGCAGCACCGCGTGGATCGCCGCGCGGCTGGGCAATGCGATCGGCGTCGGTGGCAACCCGGCGCGCGTGTAGGTGTTGTAGGGCGTGTCGGTTTCGAGGTCGCTCTTGCGGATGTTGCCGGTGTAGGCCTTGCCCATGCCGTAGATCACGCTGGGATCGGTGTCGAGTTTCATGCCGATCTTGAGGCGGCGCTCGAACACGCCAGCGATCCTCGGCCGTTCCGCCGCTACCGCGGTTTCCTTCTCGACCAGCGAGGCGAGGATCAGCGCCTGGTAGGGATCGTCGAGCGGCACCGACGTGTCGCGCGCGGGCCATTCCTTGTCCAGGAATTCCTGCATCGCCTCGTGCGCGCGCACCAGGATGTCCATGTCGGACATGCCGAGTACGTAATCGTAGGTGTCGGGCATGAACTCGCCTTCGGGCGACCGGCCTTCCGGCGAGCCGCCGGCGTCGCCGAGCTTCGCCATCACCGCGGCATCGTCGAGCCCTGCGAGTTCGTGCTTCAGCTTCGGCGCCTTGCCGAGGGCCTGCCGAACCTGCGCGAATGTCCAGCCGTCCACCAGCGTGACCCGCCGGTGCAGGACACGCCCGGCGGCCATGTCCTCGAGCAGTGCCTGCGGCGTGGTTCCGGGGACGAGCGCGTACTCGCCGGCGTGCAGCCGGTTGACCACGCCGAGGCGGGTCGCGAGGGCGCGCCACAGCAGCGGCGACGCCTGGGTCAGCCTTTCATTGCGCAATTGCCGCACGATGTCCTTGAAGCCTTCGCCGCGGGCTATTTCCAGCGTCTGGCCCTTGGCCGCGACGTTCAGCGGCGTGCGTGCGAAGTGCAGGTATTCGAAGGCGCCCCACGCAACGGCCCCCGCGATAGCCAACAGGATCACGGCCAGCGCGAGCCGCAGGCCCACGTTGCCCGCCTGCCGCCGGCGCGATGCTGCGCCCTTGCATCGATCGCATCGAATCATCCGGGCAGTCTAAACGATATGCGCCGATTCGACGGGCGTGGCTTTTGCAGGTCGGTGCCGAGCGCAGCGAAGCCCAACGGTAACCAACATGCGTTGGGCTTCTCGCGAACAGAGTCCGGGATCAATCCAACCTACGAAAGCTGCGTAGCAGGCGCCGTCGGAATGCTTTTGTAGGTTGGTGCTGAGCGCAGCGAAGCCCAACGATCGCCCACCGATTCGAGCAATCGGTTGACCACGCCCTGTTGGGCTTCTCCCGGACAGAGTCCGGGATCAACCCAACCTACGAAAGCTGTGTAGCAGGCGCCGTCGGAATGCTTTTGTAGGTTGGTGCTGAGCGAAGCGAAGCCCAACGATCGCCCACCGATTCGAGCAATCGGT
>DASSNH010000061.1:0-3812 GCA_035701405.1 Rhodanobacteraceae bacterium | reverse complement strand
AGGCCGGGGTACTGGTCGAGTTGATCGATTTCTTCAACCGCCGCAAGATCAGCATCGAACAGATGTCCTCGATGCGCTACCAGGCCATGCAAACCGGTGCCGACATGTTCCAGGCCCAACTCACGGTCGGCATACCGGCCGAGACACGGATCGCCGAACTGCGGGACGAGTTCATGGAGCTGTGCGACGGCCTCAACCTCGACGCGATCATGGATCCCGTCAAGTTCTAGGAGCATTCATCGTCATCCCGGCCATGGACTGGCCGGGACCCAGACCCACGGATTGAAAGTGGAAGCTGGATTCCGGCCTGCGCCGGAATGACGCCGAGGCAGAAGACAACATGGCGCCATGATGGTCAAAATCGGCAACAAGGTTCCCAGGCTCTCCGGCACCCTCCATTCGGGCGATGCGTTCTCGCTCGCCGACCTGCGGGACCAATGGGTCGTGCTGTACTTCTATCCGAAGGACAACACCACCGGCTGCACCCGGGAAGCCGGCGACTTCCGCGACCTGTACACCAGGTTCAAGCGCCGCGGTGCCGCGATCGTCGGCGTGTCGCGCGACAGTGCACGTTCCCATTCCGGCTTCAAGGAAAAGCTGGGGCTGCCGTTCCCGCTGGTGGCAGACACCGACGAGAGCTGGTGCAAGGCTTTCGACGTGATCCGCAAGAAGAAGCTGTATGGCCGCGAGTACCTGGGCGTCGAGCGCAGCACCTTCCTGATCGATCCCGAGGGCCGGTTGGTTCGGGAGTGGCGGGGCGTCAAGGTGCCCGGCCACGCCCAAGCCGTCCTGGATGCCGTAGCCGCCTAGTGGCGCGCACCGGAACCGACGCCTTTGACCCGGATCGGCGGAATGCACACTGATCAAAAGAGTCTCGCGCGGGTCGATCCGCTTCGATCCGTATCCAACTCCCTTTTCAAACTCCCCGAGGCTGCCGACTGATGGCCCAACAGGTCAAGGGCAAGCGCACCTATGCGCTCGACACCAATGTTTTGCTGCACGATCCGACCGCGCTGTTCCGCTTCGAGGAACACGACGTGTTCATCCCGATGACGGTGTTGGAGGAACTCGACGAGAAGAAACAGGGCATCTCGGAAGTCGCGCGCAATGCCCGCCAGGCCAGCCGCTTCCTCAACGAACTGATCGAGCGCAACAACAGCCACGGCATCGCCGATGGGGTGCCGCTCGCGCAACCCGACGGCGTCCGGTTGCGCAGCGGCGGCGCGAGCGGGCGGCTCTACTTCCAGACCCGCAGCGGCAACGGCCAGGGCAAGGCCGACAACCGGATCCTCGCCGCGATCCTGGACTTCCACGAGCATCGTCCCGACGCCGCGGTGGCACTGGTGTCCAAGGACATCAACCTGCGGATCAAGGCGACCATCTTCGGGATCGCCGCCGAGGACTACGAGAACGACCGTGCGCTGGACGACTTCTCGCTGCTGTACACCGGCTCGCTGGAATTGCCCGCGGATTTCTGGGAGCGCCATCCGGAGTTGCGTTCGTGGAGCGAGCGCGGGCACACCTTCTACGAACTGAAGCCGCGCGAGGACGAGGCCTGGCAGCCCAACGAATGCCTGTACCTGCCGGGCGAGAACAGCGTCGAGCTGCGCGTGCTCGAGTCCTCCGGCGACAAGGCCAGGCTGGCGCTGCTCGGCGACTACACCGGCAGCGCGCACGGCGTGTGGGGCATCACCGCGCGCAACCGCGAACAGAACTTCGCGCTCAACATGCTGATGGATCCGGACATCGATTTCGTCACCCTGCTCGGCACCGCCGGCACCGGCAAGACCCTGCTGGCGCTCGCCGCGGGCCTCGCCCAGGTGATGGACCAGCAGCGCTACCGCGAGATCATCACCACCCGCGCGACGGTGTCCGTCGGCGAGGACATCGGCTTCCTCCCCGGAACGGAAGAAGAAAAGATGACGCCGTGGATGGGCGCACTCACCGACAACCTGGAAGTGCTGGCCAATCCCGAGGAGGGCGGCTCGTGGGGACGACAGGCGACCAACGACCTGCTGGCTTCGCGCATCAAGATCCGCTCGCTGAACTTCATGCGCGGGCGTACCTTCCTGTCCCGTTACCTCATCATCGACGAGGCCCAGAACCTGACGCCCAAGCAGATGAAGACCCTCGTCACCCGCGCCGGCCCCGGCACCAAGATCGTTTGCCTCGGCAACGTCGAGCAGATCGACACGCCGTACCTGACCGAAACCACCTCGGGCCTCACCTACGCGGTGGACCGCTTCAAGAGCTGGCCGCACGCGGCGCACATCACGCTGCGCCGCGGCGAGCGTTCGCGGCTGGCGGATTTCGCTTCGGAAACCTTATAGGTGCGATCGTCCGTGATCGCTGCTTCGCCGAACCAATCCGCCAGCATGAAGAATGTGGCCCATGCCTGGGCAGAACGGCCTTCCCTGGCCTGACTATCCACAACAGCCGCTCTGAGCGACAGGGGCGGTAGCCCTGAGACAACATGATGGCTGCACCGCGCCCAGATCCCCGAGTCCCGAGTCCCGCTTGCTGCCTCACCATTGCGGGCTCGGACAGTGGCGGCGGCGCGGGCATCCAGGCGGATCTCAAGACCTTTGCCGCGGCGGGCGTGCATGGCGCAAGCGTGATAACCGCGCTGACCGCGCAGAACACCCGCGGCGTCACGGCGGTGCACCCGGTGCCGGCGAAGCACCTCCGTGCGGAGCTCGACGCGGTGTTCGACGACTTCGCGATCGCCGCAGTCAAGACCGGAATGCTGGGCGACGCGAAGACCGTCCGTTGTGTCGTGCGCGAACTCGCGCGGCGCAAACCCCGGTGGCTGGTCGTAGATCCCGTGATGATCGCGACTTCCGGCGCCCGCCTGCTGGATCCGGACGCGGTGCGCGTGTTGATCGAAGGCCTGGTTCCGCTGGCAGACGTGTTGACTCCCAACCTCCCGGAAGCCGAAGCGTTGACCGGCATCGCGATCCGCGGCCCGCGCGAAGGCCAGCGTGCGGCGGAACGGCTGCTCGGGTTCGGCGCGAAGGCCGTGCTCCTGAAGGGCGGACACGGCCGCGGGCGTGAAGCGATCGACCGCTGGTTCGACCCGCGCGGCGTCCTGGAGTTTCGCCATCCGCGCCTGCCCGGGCAATTCCACGGCACCGGTTGCACCCTGTCTTCAGCCCTCGCCGCGGAACTCGCGAAGGGCGCCACGCCGCGCACCGCCGCACGCCGCGCCACCGCCTTCGTGCAGCACGCGATGCAGGGGGCATTTCGCCCCGGCGATGGCGAACTCGCGGTCCTCCGGGTGTGACTCCGCGCTAAAATCGACGCGTCCCCTGGATCTCCGCGCCATGTTGCTCGCCATCCGCCTTGCCATCCTCGCCCTGATCGTGCTGTTCCTGCTCAGCGCGCTGGCCGTGCACTTCCGCAGCAGGGTGCGGCTGAGGCTGCGCAAGCAGCTCGCCAGCCACGCCACCGTGTTCGCGCCGTACAACCTGTTGATGTACGCGTTTTCCGCGGTCCCCGGCATCGCGTTCCCGGACCGTCGTGGTTTCCCCGACGTGGACCTGCTGCGCGACAACTGGAAGACCATCCGCGATGAGGCGGCGGGTCTTTCCGACCAGGGCCACATCCGCGCCGCGCTCAACGACGACGACGCCAGCTTCAGCTCGTTCATCAAGGTGGGATGGAAGCGCTTCTACGTGAAGTGGTACGGCGAACCGCTGCCGTCGGCGCAGAAGCTCTGCCCGAAGACGGTGGAACTGGTGAACCGGATCCCGCGCGTGAAGGCCGCGATGTTCGCCCTGCTTCCGCCCGGCGCCACCCTCAACCCGCATCGC
>DASSNH010000060.1:0-3279 GCA_035701405.1 Rhodanobacteraceae bacterium | reverse complement strand
TTGGACCGCTGGCTGCCGCACCAGTCATCCGGCTCGGGGAGACGGGCATTGCCCTATCAACTGCTCGAAGATGCGCCAGAGTCGCCGCGATGGGCGGAGCCGCGCGCGGACCGCGATGAAGCCGCCCGTTCCGAGTCGGTGCAGAAACTGTTTTTCGAACACAACCGCGCGCTGGTCCGGTTCCTTGCCGCCAAGCTGAACTCGGAAGCGGAGGCCCGGGACGTGGCGCAGGAGGCCTACGTGCGACTCCTCCAGCTCGACCGTCCTGACGCTATCGGGTTCCTGCGCACGTATTTGTTCCGGGTCGCCGAGAACATCGCCAACGATCACCTGCGGCATCGCGCGGTACATGAGCGCAGCCAGCCGACGCAACAAGTACTGTTCGAACAACTCTTGAACCGACCGGGGCCCGACCGCTCCGCGATGGGCCAGGAGGAACTGCAGATCGTACGACAGGCGCTGCGCGACCTGCCTGCGAAATGCCGCAAGGCGTTCGTCCTGCATGTGTTCGCCGAACGCCCGCTGGCGGAGATCGCCGTCGAAATGCAATTGTCGGATCGGATGATCCGCTATTACGTCGCGCGTGCAATGGCACATTGCAGTGCGGCCTTGGACACGACCAGATGACCATGGACGAAAAGACACAAGACGCGCACGATCGCGGATCGCGACCGGCACTGTCGATGCGGCGCCTGCACAAGGCAGCCTCGTGGCTCCTTCGCGTCCGCCACCAGGAGCTGGATTCGCACCAACTCCGGAACTGGTTGCGCTGGTCGCAGGGCGACCCGCGCAATCTCGATGCGCTCGAGCGCATGCAGAACCTGATGCATGGTCTGGAAGCGGTGGACCATGGACAAAAGGCGGCGATTGCGCGCGAGTTGCTCGCGGATGAGGAGCGGGCGCCGTTGCGGAGGCCAAAGGTGCGGTGGCGATGGGGACTCGCAGGCGCAGTGGCGGCCGTCGTCGTCGCCGCCTTGGTGCTGGTCGGTTTGGATCGCCATCGCGGCGTCGAAGCGGCCACGTTCGTGGCGCAATACGCCACGCCCCACGGGCAGAACCGAACCATCAGCCTGCCCGACGGAACCAGTGTGACGTTGGGCGCCGATTCCGTCCTGCGCGTGCAGTACCGCGCCGAGGCTCGATCATTGGATCTCGTATCCGGGGAAGCCTTCTTCACGGTCCGCCACGACGCCAGCAGGCCCTTCGTGGTCCAGGTCGGCGTGGCGAGGATTGAAGACCTGGGGACGCAGTTCGACGTGCGCCGTGACAGCGATCAGGTGGTCGTGGCCGTTGCTTCGGGCGTGGTATCGGTCGCCTATTCGGAGGCCACCGCACCTGCAATGGACGCCCGATATCCGATTGCTCCTGTCGACGTGACGGCGGGCCGGGAAGTCGTGATGGCCACGGCCACCCCCAATCGGCCGATCCAGCATCGCGTCGTCGACGGCACCGTGGGAGCATGGCGGACGGGCCGCCTGCAGTTTCGCGATACGCCTCTCGGCACCGTGGTGGCCAACATCAACCGTTACTCCGCAACGCCGATCGTGCTCGACGGCCCTGGCGTCGCGCAATTGCGCTTCACCGGAACGATCTATGTGGACCGCATCGAAACCTGGCTGAAGGCGGTCCAGAAGGCCCTTCCGGTCAGCGAACAAGGGCGTAGCGATTCGAACATCGTGCTTGCATTGAAAGGTTCGTGAGGCGGAGAGTCGGAGCTCGGACACGACACCGGCCGGTTACGCGACTCTTGCTGTAGTGGACGCGACTTCAACGCCAAGACGATGCTTTCCCCCTGCTCTGGTACGGGCACGAAGGGCGCGGCCCTCGCGGAAGTTATCCACGACAGCCAGCGCGGGGCGGAGCAGATGGCGAATCGGTGGGCTTTCCAGATGGGCATCCGCCGCGTCGAGGTGCGCGCGGAATGGCGGCGGTATGGAAGCGCCAAGGCGCTGACGATCCGCAACCACCAGATGTTCGGGCTTCAGCCCCATGGGGTTATTGCGTTTCCGGGAGACGCGCATTCACTGACAGTGGTGCAGTTGGCACAAGCGTTTCGGGTGCCGGTCCTGGACGCCCAAGCCCTGCTCGCCAAGCAGGAGAGGCGGGCGGCCAAAGCGACCCTTTGTGAAGGCGCGCCGGGAGCGTCGGCTATCCACAATCCATGGCGGGCCTGACAACACCCGGCGCATGAGCATTCTGGATTGGAATAGCGGCCCGCGGTATCGGGCGACGGCTTGGCGTGGTGTAGGAATTTCCCTACTGCACTAAAGGCCATCCCGCGCGAGGAGTTTGACCAGCATGTTGCCCGACCGCGACGTCTCAACTATTGAGACCTGCAGCGGGCATCGTGCCGGCATGAACGCCATTGCACCGATTGAACAAGTACCGACCGCTGTGGGTGCGGGCGCGCTTGCAGAACGTGTCCAGGCCAAGTATGCGGACCGGATCACGGGCACGCTCACGATCCCAGCCAGCGCTGGCAACCTTGTTTCCCTTCCGGGAGATCTGCCCGATGAACTCGCGCTCGCTCTGAGGTCCAGCGACATCCAGCAGCTCTACAGCCACCAGGCAGAAGCGTGGCGTGCCGCTGCACGCGGCGAGAACCTGGTGGTGATCACGCCAACCGCGTCGGGCAAATCGCTGTGCTACACGCTGCCGGTCGTGGCATCCGTCATGCGCGAGCTCGCCAAGGCGCTGTACCTCTTTCCGACCAAGGCGCTGGCGCAGGACCAGGTGGCGGACCTGATCGAGCTTTCCAAAGCCGGATCGCTCGGCATCCGGGCAGCCACTTTTGATGGCGATACCCCGGGCGACCAGCGCCAGGCGATCCGCCTTAACGGCGACATCGTCATCTCGAACCCCGACATGCTGCACCAGGGCATCCTGCCCCACCACACCAAGTGGGCGCAGTTCTTCGAAAGCCTCAAGTTCATCGTCATCGACGAGATCCACAGCTACCGCGGCGTGTTCGGCTCCCACCTTGCGAATGTGATCCGGCGCCTGAAGCGCATCTGCGCGTTCTATGGGACGAAACCACAGTTCATCCTGTGCTCGGCAACGATCGGCAACCCGAAGGAACACGCCGAAGCCTTGCTGGGCGAGCCGGTCACCGCCATCACCCGGTCCGGCGCACCTTCCGGCGAGAAGCGCGTGCTCCTGTGGAATCCGCCGGTGGTGAATCCGGACCTTGGCCTTCGCGCCTCGGCACGCTCGCAGTCGAACCGCATTGCCCGCTTGGCGATCCGGTCGGGACTGAAGACGCTGGTCTTTGCCAAGTCC
>DASSNH010000059.1:0-2914 GCA_035701405.1 Rhodanobacteraceae bacterium | reverse complement strand
GGCCCCGGGGTTCACGCGGTTTTTCGCCGGGCTCCTTCCAGGGCATGGTTCAACACTCTCGGATTGCGGATCGCGCGCCGCGATCGGCGCAAACGTTGCAGTTTACCAGACCGTTGCGGGGCGCATGGCGGGCGGCCCAGGGTCTCCGGGCCGTTGCGGGAGCGGCCATGGCCGCGATGGAAACACACCAAAGAGTCACCGCTATACGCAGGGCGGACACAGTCCGCCGCGCTGCTGCATCTACGGTTTGCCAGATCGCCCATTGCGCGCATGGCGCGCTCCTGCTGGCGACCGGGATGGTCCGTGCCGTATCAAGCGGCGTCGAGCCAATCGCGAAACAGGCGGGCGTCGTCGCCACGGACGTCTCCGGCCAGAGGCAGCAGCAGGTCTCGCGGAAAATCGATGTCGAGCCGCCAGCCTTCGTCGTCGTAATGCTCGGACTTCACGGCGCCGATCTCGATCAAACGCGCGCGCAACCGGCCCGCGCGCGGAGGCAGCCGCAACTCCGCATGCACCCGCGAACCCGCCAGCCGTTCGCCGATCGCCTGCTTCAGGAGGTCGAGGCCTTCGCCGGTAGCGGCGGACAGCCACACCGCGCGCGGCGCGGCGTCCTTGTCGCGATCGATGCGCGGTGATGCGGCGCGCGGTTCTCGATCACCATCGACCGCTTCCTGGTCTCCGGGCACATCGGCACGCAGCAAATCGATCTTGTTGAACACCATCAACTGCGGAACTTCCCCCGCGCCGATTTCATCGAGCACGCCGTTGACGACGTCGATCAGCACGTCGCGTTCGGGATCGGCCGCGTCGGTGACGTGCAGCAGCAGGTCGGCGTCGCGTGCTTCGGACAGCGTCGCCCGGAAGGCCGCCACCAGGTCGTGCGGCAGCTCGCGGACGAAACCCACGGTATCGGCCAATACCGCCGGGCCGCTCGCGAGGTCCTCGAGCTTGCGCACCGTGGGGTCGAGCGTCGCGAACAACCGGTCCGCGACGAACACTTCGCCACGCGTGATCGCGTTGAACAAGGTCGATTTGCCGGCGTTGGTGTAGCCGACCAGCGCGATCCTCGGCAGCGTGTTGCGCAGGCGCGCGCGCCGCTGCTGGGCGCGCTGCACGCCGATCCGGTCGATGCGCTTCTGCAATTGCTCGACGCGTTTCTGCAGCAAACGGCGGTCGGTTTCGAGCTGGGTTTCGCCTGGACCGCGGAGACCGATCGAGCCGCCGCGCTGGCGCTCCAGGTGGGTCCAGCCGCGCACCAGCCGCGTCGCCATGTGCTTCAGCTGGGCAAGTTCGACTTCGAGCTTGCCTTCGTGCGAGTGGGCGCGCTGCGCAAAGATGTCTAGGATCAGTGCCGAGCGATCGACGACCCGCGCCGACAGGTGTTTTTCGAGGTTGCGTTCCTGCACCGGCGTGAGTGCGTGGTCGACCAGCACGAGGTCGGCGCCGAGTTCGCGCGCCATCGCCTGCACCACATCCGCCTTGCCGGTGCCGATGTAGAACTTCGGGTTCGGGGTGTCGACGCGCGCGCGCACGCTGCCGAGGATTTCCGCACCGGCAGACTGGGCGAGTTCGGTGAATTCCCGCACGCGCCGCGCATCGAGGCGGTTGCCGGAGTGCGGCAACACCAGCAATGCACGTTCGCCTTTCCTTTCGCGTTCGAACAGGGCCGTCAATCCTGCGCCGGTGGCTTGGCGTCATCGTCCTTGGTATCGGTCGCCGTCGCTTCGTCGCCACCCACCTTGACCGCGCGGCTGGGTACCACGGTCGAGATGGCGTGCTTGTAGACCATCTGGCTCACCTGGTTGCGCAACAGCACCACGAACTGGTCGAACGATTCGATCACGCCCTGCAGCTTGATGCCGTTGACGAGGTAGATCGCCACCGGAATGCGCTCGCGGCGCAAGGCATTCAAGAACGGATCCTGCAACGACTGGCTTTTTGACATTGTTATGGCCTTCCGATCCGGGTCGCGGCAAACCTCTCCCTGCTTTGCGATGGTAGCGCAAATCGGCCTGGATTGGCCTGCTCAGGCGGCTTCCGGGCCGAGAAACAGCGCGACCGCGCCGGCCAGCGAACGGAGGCAACCGGGCCGGTCGGGATCGAATACCCGCGCGTCCAGCTCGCTCCGCAACCACGTCGTCTGGCGCTTGGCCAACTGCCGGGTGGCGTGGATCGCCCGTTCGCGGAATTCAGCGGCATCGAACGCGGCGTCGAGATGCTGCCATGCCTGCCGGTAGCCGACCGCGCGAATCGCCGGCAGCTCGGGCCCGAGATCGCCGCGTTCGCGCAGGCGCCGCACCTCGCCGAGGAAGCCCGCCGCGAGCATCGCATCGAAACGTGCGGCGATGCGTTCGCGCAGGATGCCGCGATCGGGAAGCAAGGCGAGCTTCAGGACGCGATACGGGAAGCGCTCCGCCGCATCGCGGTCCGCGTGCAATTCGCTCAATGGGCGGCCCGAGAGCTCGATCGCCTCCAGGGCACGCTGGATGCGCTGGGCGTCGTTCGGCCGGATGCGCGCGGCCGCTTCGGGATCGCGCCCGGCCAAACGGGCGTGCAGCGCCGGCCAGCCGGTGCGGGCCGCTTCCCCGCGGAGGCGATCACGGACTTCCGGGTTTGCCTCGGGCATTGCCGACAGGCCCCGCTCGAGTGCCCGGAAATACAAGCCCGTGCCGCCGACCAGCAGCGGCAGCTTGCCGCGCGCGGCGATCGCCTGCATCACCCGCAACGCGTCGTCGCGGAACAGCGCGGCCGAATACGGGTCGGCCGGATCGCGGACATCGATCAGGGCGTGCGGATGGCGCGCCAGCGTTGCCGCATCCGGCTTGGCCGCGCCGATGTCGAGACCGCGATAGACGAGCGCGGAATCGACGCTCACGAGTTCGACGGGAAAGCGCTCGGCGAGCGCGCAGGCCAG
>DASSNH010000058.1:0-5109 GCA_035701405.1 Rhodanobacteraceae bacterium | reverse complement strand
CGACGCGCAGGTGGTGGACGATCCGCAACGCGTGTTCACGGCAGGCTTCGAAGGCGTGCTGCAGGTGGGCAAGCGGAATTTCGCGCGGGTGCGGCTGGTCGGCGCATGAAAAAAGGCGCGGCGCCCTGACGCGCCGCGCCTTTTCGCACCGATCCCGTCAATACGTCACCGGCGAATTGATGGTCTTGCGGGTCCCCGACACGGTGCCCTTGATGGGGATGCTGCCGGGAAGGATGATGTTGTAATTCGTGTCGTACTGGGTGAGCACGAATGTCCCGGTGTACGAACTCCCGTCCTTGCTCAACGTGATGGTCTCCTGGATGCTGGCTGGCCCGACGAACGTGTTGTCGACATGGACGCCATCCGCGTCCACGCTCTGCCCCCACGACAACATGAAATGCTTGAGCGTGTAGGTTCGCGCGCCCGTTTGCACCCATGTGCCCATGCAGAAGTTGGCATCTGCGGCAGGCCTGCCCGAATTCATGATTTCGTTGCCGTCCGCGTGCCACGCCACGTAGGCGTGATCGACCTGGGCGCCGTCCGGCAGGCCGGTCGGCCCGTTGCCCTCGGCGGTCATGGTGACTTCGTACAGGCCCGCGATGGGTGCGAGGTATTGCAGCGGATTGGGCATGGCTTTCACGTTCGCGGTCGGGATGGCGGCCAGGAACTTCATCCTGGCCGCAGCCGCCGAGAGTTTGGCGGGCGGCGCGATCTTCCACTGGCCATTGGCGGACTTCACCAGGTTCAACCCGCAGGCGTCGGCCTGGCGGGTTGCGGCAATACCGGACAGGCCGATCACGGCCATCGCAGCGCAGGCGTACAAGCGGGTATTCATGGCGTTCTCCTCAAAAAGATGGTCCCGGCGGATGGCGGCATGCACCGCGATCCGGAGGTATAAACTGCGCCCGGCAAACCCACGAGTCATGATGTTTCGGTAGGGAAATCGCGAGAGTGCGGCGGTGGCGTTGACGTGATTCGCGTGGAGCGCGCGGCGGCATGGAAAAGCACGGAGATGCCGGACTAACGACGGGCACGTTCGCTTTCGCCGACGTGACCATCGACGCGGGCGCGCATCGCCTGTCGCGTGGCGGCCGTGACATCGCCGTCGAGCCGAAGGCTTTCGCGGTCCTGCTGCAATTCCTGGCGCACCCGGACCAGTTGCTGACCCGCGACCAGTTGCTGGATGCGGTATGGGGACACGGTTTCGTCACCCCCGCCACGCTCAACCGCATCATCGCGCAATTGCGCAAGGCGCTCGCCGACGACAGCGAAGCGCCGCGCTGCATCCAGACCGTGCATGGCCTCGGCTACCGGTTCATTGCCCCGCTGCAGACCATCCCGGGAAGCGCGGTTCCCGCGTTGCGCTTCGCGCCGCCCCCGCGTGCGCGATTGCCGGAACGTACCGAACCGCTGATCGGCCGCGATGCCGACATTGAGGCGCTGAAGCAGATGCTGCGGGAGCATCGGCTGGTCACCCTCACCGGCCCCGGCGGCCTCGGCAAGACGCAGGCCGCGCTGGAAACCGCGCGTGCGGTCGCCGCCGACTTTCCCGACGGTGTATGGCTGTTCGACTGCACGCCGCATACCGACGGCGACGCGCTGGTGCGATGGCTGGCGGACATGTTCGACATCCATGCCACGACCGACGCGGCGCAACTGATCGCGCGGCTGGGCGAGCTGCTGCAGACGCGTCGGGTGCTGCTGGTGTTCGACAATTGCGAACGGATCGCCGCGCCACTCGGCACCGCGGTCGCGAACCTGCTGTCAGCCGGCGCCGAAGTGCGCATCCTGGTGACCAGCCAGCAGCGCCTGAACTGCGCGGGGGAATCGCTGTACGGATTGCCGCCCCTGCAGGTGCCGCCGCCAGGCGAATGGACGACGGACGAGCAGCTCGCATGCCTGGCGTCGATCGCTGCGGTGCGATTGCTGGTGCTGCGCTCGCAGGCTTGTGCCTCAGGGTTCACGCTGACGCGCGTCAACGCCGCCACGGTCGCCGAGATCTGTCGCCGTGTTGCGGGCCTGCCGCTGGCGCTGGAACTGGCGGCCGCGCGGCTGCGCCTGTTGAGTCCCGAGCAGTTACTGGCGCGGATGGATGCCAGGCTGCTCAACCTGGCCGAATCCAACCCCGGCCGTCCCGCGCGCCACCAGACGCTGCGTGCGCTGATCGAGTGGAGTTTCGCGTTGCTCTCCGAAAAGGAGCAATCGTTGCTGTGCGGACTGAGCATCTTCGTCGGTGCCTGCACGCTCGGCGGCGCCACCGCGATCGGCGCGGCGCTGGGACTCGAGGATCCGCAGACCCTCGAGTTGCTGGCCGGCCTGATCGACAAGTCGCTGCTGACCGTCGATGCCGCCACCAATCCGCCGTCCTATCGCCTGCTCGACAGTGTGCGCTTGTTCGCGCAGCGCCAACTGGTCGAAAGCGGCAACGAAATGCGGGTGCGCACCGCGCACCTTGCGCATTTCGTGCAGCTCACCGAGCGCATCAACATCGAGATCCGCAGCAACCGCTTCCAGTTGTGGTTCGAACGCGTCAGGCGCGAATGGAACAACCTGCACGCGGCGTTCGATTTTGCACTGGGCCAGCCGGGCCTTGCCGACGACGCGTTGGCGATCGTCGCCAGCCTTTGCTGGTATTTCCGGGCGCGCTCGGATTACGTGCAATCCGCGCAACTGCTGGATTCGGTGCTGCGCGCCACCTCGAAGGATGCGCCGCATCGTGCGTTGGCGTTGATCGCGCTGGGCATGGTCAGCCACCAGAGCCAGATGCACGAACGCGCCGCCGCGTGTCTGCGCGAGGGCATTGCGCTGGCCACGGGCAGGAACGACGCGTGGCTTGCCGCGGCGGGACGCGCGATCCTGGCTTTCGAACTCGCGACCTGCGGCGATTTCGATCGCGCAACCGGTGAAGTGGAATCGGCGCTCGGCGTCGCCGAGGCGCTGGACGACAGGTGGTTGCATTCTCAGGCATTGCTGAGCCGCGGGATCATTTGCGGATTGCAAGGTCGTCATCGCGAGGGCGAGACCTGGCTCGGCGAGGCCGCCGCGTTGGTCGCCTCGCCGCCCAACGACGCCTTCCAGCAGGTCTACGCGCTGATCAACCGCGCCTTGCTGCGGCATTACCTCGGCAACGCGCCCGGGGCGGCACGGGACTGGCTGGACGTCCTCGATGGCTGCGTCATGTTGCAGAACAGGCGGGGCGCTTCGGGCTGCGTCGAGGGTACGGCCTACCTCGCCGTCGAGCGCGGCGAACCCGAAAAGGCGGTGCGGTTTCTCGCCTCCGCCGCGCGCGTACGTGAATTGACCGGCGCACCGTTGATGCCGCTGTGGCGAAAGGGCCAGCAGGCGACCGAGCGCCGGGTACGCGCCATGCTCGGCGACGCGTTCGAAGTTGGGCAGCGGGCTGGCGCGGCGGCGCGCTTCGAGGACATCATCGATGAAGCGCGCGCGTTCCTCGCGGAAACGGCCGGTCAGGCGGAGCGCAGCGGCGCCAGCAATCCTTCCGGGTCGTAGCGTGCGCGCAAAGCCGACAACCGGGAACGGGTTCCGGTGTCATGCGCGTTCGCTTCCAGGTCGGAAAGTTCACCCGCAAAATTCGGCTGCATGCCCGCACGCGCATGCGGCGCGAACGCCGTGCGCAGCTCGCGCACCCAGTCGCGGACAACCGTGAAGCCTTCCGCGGTGGCGGTGTGACCGATGACGTTGATGAAGAACGGCGCATCGCGATACGAGAATGCGGTGGCATCGCGGGCGACGCGTGCGACCGCACCGCCCAGGTGATGCACGTGCACTTCGCACAGCGGGTCGGCGGGCTTCGCGGCGCGGGCAACCAGCGCCGCGATCAGCGCGTCGTCGAACGCGTCGAACTGGCAAGTGGTCCAGTAGTAATGATGGCCGGGCGGCGCAGCGGGATCGAAGGCTTGCTGCCATGCCGCGTAAGGCATCACGCCTTCGTGGCGGCCCAGCGGCTCGGCAGTCTCCGCGATCGGCGCCGCGGCGCCCGTGCCCTGCGCCGTATCGCCGCTCCAGCAATACGCCAGCGCCACCGTGCGCTGCCCATGCACCGCAACCGGCAGGAACGGCAACGGCGGCGCGGTGGTGAACACCAGCATCGCGGTGGCGGCGTCCGTCGCGTCCGTTGCGAACGCACGGAATGCGCGCAACAACGCGTGCGCCGTGTCCATCGGATAGAACGCCACGCCCGCGTGGACCATGCCGACCGGATGCAGCCGGAAAGTGAAGCTTGTAACGACGCCCAAGCCGGCCCCGCCGCCGCGCAGGCCCCAGAACAGGTCGGGATGCTGCGTCCCGCTGGCCGTGACGATGCGGCCGTCGGCCAGCACGACTTCCACTTCGAGCAGGTTGTCGATCGCGAGACCGCAGCGGCGCATCAGCCAGCCGACGCCGCCGCCCAGCGTGTAGCCGCCGACGCCGGTGGTGGAGACGAAACCGCCGGTGGTGGCAAGATCGTGCGGTTGTGTTGCCGCATCCAGCTCGCGCCACAGGGTGCCACCTTCGACGCGAGCCACGCGTGCTGGCGCATCGACTTCCACGCGGTTCATCGCGCCCAGATCCAGCATCAGGGCGTCCTCGCGCACCGCCAGCCCGGCCACGTTGTGGCCGCCGCCGCGCACCGTCATCGGCAGGTGTTCACGCGCGGCGAATTTCACCGTCGCGGCGACGTCTGCGGCCTCGACGCAGCGTGCGATCGCCAAGGGACGCCGGTCGATCGCACCGTTCCAGACGCGGCGCCTGGTTTCGTAGTCGGGATTGCCCGGCAGCAGCAGGCCACCACGGAGCGCTTTGACCAGATCGTCCCACGCGGGAGTGCGGGTGCAGCGGGATCCAGCGGGCATGGCAGTGCTCCTGTCTGTGGCTGGCGCGCGAGACGCCCGGCCGCAAGTCGATGCGTGGCGCACTATACGCGTGCGGCCGGCTGCGGTCGTGATGGAGATGGGGTGATTTCGTAGGGAACGCGAGGGCGGTGGCTGCCGTCCCCATGCAACCCGCTAATGTATGTGCCGTGTTCGTCGACGTGCCCAGCCGCAAGCAGGTCCACCCCCGCTGGGTTACCCCGGTGCTGGTGGTCGCCTGCGTGGCCTGTTACCTGTG
>DASSNH010000057.1:0-4975 GCA_035701405.1 Rhodanobacteraceae bacterium | reverse complement strand
GTCGATCTTGCTGTCGTCGCCCTCGTAGATCTTGCGGACCAGGTTGCCCGCGTTGGCCTTGAACAGGCCGTTGCCGACCACGATCACGCCGAGCGCGAGGAACAGGAAGTTGGTGCTGTGGGCCGGCACCACCATCAGCGCATAGCCGATCGCCAGCACGAAGGCGCCCAGCAGCATGGTGTGGCGGGTGCCGAAGAACTTGTCGCCGACCCAGCCGCCGATCGCGGGCGAGACGTAGATCAGCGCCGCGGCCGCGCCCCACGTCAGGTTGGCCGGGGTGTCCTGGAACTCCAGCCGCTGCACCATGTAGTAGATGATCAGCGCCTGCATGCCGTAATAGCCGAAGCGCTCCCACATCTCGATCAGGAACACGGTCGAGAACGAACGGGTCTTGGAAACGGTGGGCATTGCGGAATTCATGTTCGGGGGACACCCCTGCAGCAGAGCGATCGGCCAAGCCTACCCGAACCGTGGCTGAATGTGGCGGCGGAGCGAAGAGCGGGAACAGGGAACGGGGGAACAGGGAGTAGCAACCAGTAGGCCGGTTCAAGGCCGCAGGCCGGAACCGGCATCTCCGTGTTGATTGCCGGCTCTGCGCTCCTTGAGCTGGCTACGATGGGGGCTTTGGCCGAGGAGGCGCGTGCCAGGCCGCTGCTATGCTTTCCCAGTTCTCAGTTCCCAGTTCCCAGTTCCCGCAGCATGCGCATTTATCTCGACCTCCTCCGCGACGTGCTCGAGCACGGCGCCCGCAAGGACGACCGCACCGGCACTGGCACGCTGTCGGTGTTCGGGCGACAGATCCGCATGGATCTCGGCGCCGGGTTCCCGCTGCTGACCACCAAGAAGCTGCACATCCGTTCGAGCGTGCACGAGTTGTTGTGGTTCCTGCGCGGCGACACCAACATCGCCTACCTCAAGGAGCACGGCGTCCGCATCTGGGACGAGTGGGCGGACGAAAACGGCGACCTCGGCCCGGTGTACGGCAAGCAGTGGCGCGCGTGGCCGACGCCGGACGGTCGCACGGTCGACCAGGTCTCGAGGGTCATCGAGCAGATCCGGCACAACCCGGATTCGCGCCGCATGATCGTGTCGGCCTGGAACGTGGGCGAACTCGAATCGATGGCGCTGATGCCCTGCCACGCGCTGTTCCAGTTTTACGTCGCCGACGGAAAACTGTCGTGCCAGCTCTACCAGCGCTCGGCCGACATCTTCCTTGGGGTGCCGTTCAACATAGCGAGCTACGCGCTGCTCACCTGCATGATCGCCCAGGTTTGCGGGCTCGAGCGCGGGGATTTCGTGCACACCTTCGGCGACCTGCACCTCTACTCCAACCATCTCGAGCAGGCGCGCGAACAATTGGGCCGCACGCCGCGTGCTCTGCCCAAGCTGACCCTGAATCCCGACGTATCCTCGATCTTCGACTTCCGCTACGAGGACATCCACGTCGTGGACTACGATCCGTGGCCGGCGATCAAGGCCACCGTGGCCGTGTGAAGATCAAGAGCCATCCCCCTCTCGCGCTGCGCGCGCGTTCGCTTCGCTCCGCCTTCCTGCGGAAGGCGGAAGTTGATCCCCCCCTTCCGCAGGAAGGGGGTTTGCCGCGAAGCGGCGGGGGGATGTAGTCGCCCCAAGGCCACGGCAATCCATTCATGATCTCCCTCATCGCAGCCCTCGACCGCAACCGTGCCATCGGCCGCGCCGGCGTGATGCCGTGGCACCTCAGCGACGACCTGAAGCGCTTCAAGGCACTGACACTCGGCAAGCCCGTGCTGATGGGCCGCAAGACCGCGCTTGCGATCGGGCGTGCATTGCCGGGGCGCCCGAACCTGGTGCTGACGCGTTCAGACGCTGCGCCGTTCGCCGATCAGACGGTGGTCCACTCGCTCGATGAAGCCCTTGCCCACGCGGCCGGTGCGGAACTTTGCGTCATCGGCGGCGGCGAGGTCTATGTGCTGGCGCTGCCGCGCGCCACGCACCTGCGCCTCACCGAAATCGACACCGTCACCCCGCACGCCGACACGTTTTTCCCCGACTACGACCGCGGCGAGTGGCGGGAGATGTTCCGCGAACATCATCCTGCCGACGCCAGGCATGCCCTCGCGTTCGATTTCGCGGACTACGAGCGCCGGTGATCGAAGTCGCCGCCGGGATCCTCACCGACGCGGATAACCGCGTGCTGCTGATGCAAAGGCTGCCCGGCAAGCACCTGGCAGGTTTGTGGGAGTTTCCGGGCGGCAAGCTCGAACGCGCTGAAACCATCGAGCAGGCGCTGGCGCGTGAGTTGCGCGAGGAACTCGGGATCGAGGTGCGCGCGTGTGCGCCGCTGATTTCCATTCCCTGGCGCTACCCGGAAAAATCGGTCCTGCTGCACGCGCTGCGGGTGAGCGAGTGGACGGGTGAACCGCGCGCACGGGAAGGGCATCCATTGCAATGGATGCGCGTCGATGCAATGGATGTCGCTCGAATGCCCCCTGCCGATGCGCCCATCGTTGCCGCACTGCGCCTGCCGCCGTACTACGCCATCGCGGAAAAACCGGGGTCAGAGTCGCTTTTCGGCGATGGCAACCCGTTGCCGCGATCGGAATTGAAAAGCGACTCTGACCCCGGTTTTCCACCCGGTCCTCCGCTCGTTCAACTGCGCATGCCCGGTGCGTCGCGGGAAGCGATTCGCGAGGTCGTCATGCAATGGCTGGATTCGGAGCCGCCGCTTCGGAGACGCCTGCTGGTCAACCACGACGTGGACCTTGCGGGCGAACTGGGCGTGGGCGTGCACCTGCGTGCGGCACAACTCCGCGAGTTGCGCGAACGTCCGTTGCCGCCGACCTCCTGGGTGGGCGCCTCGTGCCATGACGGCGAAGAACTCGAACTCGCCGCACACCTCAATGCAGACTTCGCGACCCTGTCACCGGTGCGAAGCACCGCATCGCACCCCGACGCGAAGCCGCTCGGCTGGGACGGGTTCGCGAGGCTCGTCGCCGATGCGCGGCTGCCGGTGTATGCATTGGGTGGCGTCGAACCGGTGGATCTCGAACGCGCTCGTTTGGCCGGCGCGCAAGGCGTCGCCGGCATCCGCGCATTTGGGTAGGTGCGGTTGAACCCCGGACCTGGTCCGGGGGAAGCCCAACGTTGTCGCGTCACCACGTTGGGCTTCCCGCGATGGAGCCGCGGTCAACCCAACCTACCCGCTCCTTGCGCTGGACGTGAGGTACGGGCCACCTCTGGGACGCGTAGGTTGGGTTGACCCCCGGACCTAGTCCGGGGGGAAGCCCAACAGCAATCTCGCAAGGAACATTGGCCTCCCGCGATGAAGCCGCGGTCAACCCGGCCTACGGGCTGTGGCGAGTTCCAGGTATCGCGCGTGCAACGCCGCCACCTTTGCCTCCAGCGCGGCTTCCTCGCCATCGTTGACGATCACGTCATCGGCGATCGCGAGGCGTTGCTCGCGGGTGGATTGCGCGGCGAGCATGCTTTGCGCGTGTTCGCGGGTGACACCGTCGCGAGCCATCAGCCGCGCGACCTGCACTTCCTCCGGTACATCGACCAGCAGCACGCGGTCCACCCATTCGTATTCGGTTTGGTTCTCGACCAGCAGCGGGATCGCGAGCATGCAATAGGCGCCACGGTCCGACGCAACCTTGCGACGCAACCATACGCGCACGCGCGGATGGATGATGGCCTCGAGCTTCTTGCGCGCTTCCGGATCGGCGAACACCCGTTCGCGCATTGCCTGCCGATCCAGCGATGCGTCGGCTCGCAGCACGCCGTGGCCGAACATGAACTCGATTTCAGCCAGGGCGGGCGTC
Organism: Rhodanobacteraceae bacterium; assembly: GCA_035701405.1. Classification (GTDB taxonomy): domain Bacteria; phylum Pseudomonadota; class Gammaproteobacteria; order Xanthomonadales; family Rhodanobacteraceae; genus 66-474. Next base: position 1,172 of record DASSNH010000057.1, on the reverse strand, counting down.
CCCGGTGCCACGACCTCGCGCGCGGCGACATCCGCGTCGTACACGCCGATCCCCAGCGCCTCGAACCGTTTGGACACGGCGCTCTTGCCGGCGGCGACGCCGCCGGTCAGCGCGACGACGTAATGGCCGTCCCCAAAACCGGGGTCAGAGTCGAGTTTCATCCGGAAACGCCATTCTGTAGCGGCCGCGCCAAAACTCGACTCTGACCCCGGTTTTGCGCAGGGCCCGGCATGACCCGTTCGCAGCCCTTGTCGATCCGCGCCGTATCGAAATCGATGTGCCGCGTTTGCGCGACCCAGCGCGTGTGGTAGCGCCAGTCGAGACTGAACAGGCTCCAGGTTTCGTCGTGGCCGGGAAACGTCACGCCCGCCATGTCGACGAGCGATTCGAAGGTGTCGGCGGAGAGGGTGCGCTTGCCGGCATTGGCGCGCAGGGCCGCGACCCGTTGCGGAAAATCCTGTTCGTACGAGTCCGAATACCAGACGAACGCGGGGATTTCGTATTCGGGCACGGTGCCGACGCCGTGGCCCTCCTTGTCGCAGGTCGGCGTCGGGATCAGTTCGCCGTGGTCGGACTCGAACCACAGCGCGCTCACCGCACCGCTTTGCTTCAGCACACCGATCACCCGGGCCAGGACGCGGTCGGTGTAAAGGATCGAGTTGTCGTAACTGTTGCGTGCCCGCTCGATGCGCGAGCCCTCGCCCGGCGCGGACACCTGCGTCGGTCGCCAGTGCTCGAATGCTTCGGGATAGCGGTAGTCGTATTGCACGTGGTTGCCCATCATGTGCAGCACGATGAATAGATCGTTGCCGGATGCATGCAACGCATCCTCGAGTGGCCGCACCAGGTCGCCATCGTAACTGCCCGGCGCGGTCCAGGAGGCACGGTTCAACCATTCGACGTGGTCGGCCTCGTAGGCGTACATGGACACCGGCGAGTCGAATTCGCCGATCGCCTGCTGGTTGGAAATCCAGTACGTCTCGTAACCGGCTTCCGACATTGCGCGAAGTATCGATGCTTCGTGCCAGGACGCGTCCCACGCCATCACGGGTTTGCGGCGCGTCAGGATCATCGGGATCGCGGCGATCGACTCCGGCCACGAGGTAATGAACCGCGGCAGCGGCACGATGTTCCGCAGCGTCGACAATTCGGGATTGGTCGCGCGGCCATAG
>DASSNH010000056.1:0-2262 GCA_035701405.1 Rhodanobacteraceae bacterium | reverse complement strand
CACCTTGTCCTTGCGCGCGCCATCGACCTCCTGGATGTACGCGCAGCAATTCGGGGCACAGGAATGGTTGATCCAGCGCGCGCTGTTGCCGCCGACATTGGCATCGACGATGTACTTGTCGTTCAGGGTGAACAGGAAAGTGTGGCCGGTGTCGGCGCCGTCGTCGTACAGGCGGTCGGCCTGCGCGTGCGTCAGCAGGCGGCCCTTGTACTGGATCAGCACGGTGTGGGCAGGGATGTCCACGGCGGCGTACACGCCGTTGCCATGGATGGGCGAGCGGCGAACAATCAATCGTCTTGTCATTGCACAACATTCACGGCCAAACGCCTATGATGCCGTGTCGGGTGGCGATCGCACAAACGGGAGTTGCCATGGCATTCAAGATCAAGCGCACGACGGAGCCGGTGGGCAAGGACGACGGGGCACGCATCCTCATCGACCGCCTGTGGCCGCGCGGCCAGTCGAAGGAAAGACTCGAGCTCACGGCGTGGGTGCGCGACATCGCGCCGAGCACCGAGCTGCGCAAGTGGTTCGGCCACGATCCCGCCAAGTGGGAGGAATTCCGCAAGCGCTATCGCGCCGAACTCGATGCCAACCCCGAGGCGGTCGCCGAAGTGCGGGCGCTGCTCGAGAAACACGCGAACGCTACGCTTCTGTTCGCGGCGCACGACGAAAAGCACGCCAACGCGGTAGTGCTGGCCGAGTACCTGCGCGGGCACGCGCCGCGCCCGCGCCGGAAGAGCATGGCCTGAAAGCGCGATGCGACGCCTCCTGCCATGGCTGGTCCTGTTGCTGGTGCCGGTGATGGCGTTCGGCGCGCAGGGCTTTTCGCTGACCAGCCGCACGCTCCAGGACGGCGGAAGCATGCCGATCCAGGGCGTCTACACCGAATGCGGGGGTGGCAACATTTCGCCGGAACTGATGTGGCACGACCCTCCGAAGGGAACCAGGAGCTACGCCGTCACGATGTTCGATCCGGACGCCAAGGGCGGCTTCTGGCACTGGGTCATGTTCGACATCTCGGTCGGCGCCCAGGGCCTCAATGCCGGCGCCGGGACCCCTTTCAGCGGCGATGCTCCCGGCGATGCCGTGGGCCTGCGCAACGATTTCGGCAACTTGGGTTATTCGGGTCCGTGTCCACCACCGGGGCCGCCCCACCATTACATCATCACGGTCTTCGCACTCGACGTTCCGCGACTCGATTTCCTGGCGCATTTCGACCGCGGCGCGGCCTTGGCCCAGATAAGGCAACACACGATCGCAAAGGCAACGCTCACGGTCACCTGGGGCCGCTGAGTCCGCTCCGTGGCGAGAGCGGGTCCGGATGCGCCAGCTAGAATCGACCGCAACCACGGCTGCGGGCGGATTGATGCGTTGCATCGAGCGATGGTTCATCGGCGTGGCCATCGCGGCCGGTCCACTCGCATCCGCGGCGGCGGCCGCCGCATCGCCCACGATCTTCGCGGCGGCGAGCCTGCAACCGGCGCTCGACCAGATGGCGCATGAAGGCATCTTGGGAGCGCCCGCGCCGCGGCTGGTGTACGCCGCGAGTTCGGCGCTCGCCCGCCAAGTCGAGGACGGTGCGCCCTCCGACCTCTTCATTTCTGCCGATGAGCGCTGGATGGACGACGCCGCGGCGCATGATGCCGTCGTGGCGGCGTCGCGGACGGATCTCCTCGGCAACGGGCTGGTGCTGATCGCGCCGGCCGGCGCCCACGCGGACGCCGACCTCGCGCACGGTGCAGCACCGTTGCTGGATATCCTCGGACCCGGCGGCCGGCTCGCGATCGCCCTTCCCGATTCGGTGCCGGCGGGCATCTACGCGGAGCAGGCACTGACGCACCTCGGAATGTGGTCGGCGCTGCAACCGCGCATGGCCATGACGCGCGACGTGCGCGCGGCGCTGAACCTCGTCGTACTCGGGCAATGCCCGCTTGGCATCGTGTATCGCTCTGACGCGGCGTCGGAGCCGCGCGTGCGCGTGCTCGCGACCTTCCCCGCCTCGAGCCACGACCCTGTCGTGTACCCGGTCGCCATCGTCAAGGGCCACGACAGTCCCGCCGCACGCTCGCTGCTCGCGGCCCTGCAATCCGGGCGCGCGCGCGAGGTGTTCCACCGATGGGGTTTCGATACGCTGCCACGCACAAAGCACTGAGGATCACCCTCCCCCTCGTCATTCCGGGGCTGCCCCTGCTCGTTGGGGCAGAACCCGGAATGACGAAATGAAACTTGGCCACACATACACGTCCAGCGCCTGGAATG
>DASSNH010000055.1:0-3506 GCA_035701405.1 Rhodanobacteraceae bacterium | reverse complement strand
CTTGATGACATGTTCGAAATAGAGCGTGCCGCCCCATTTGTAGAAGTGCGCCAGGTCCCAACTGAGCCAGCGGATCACCTCGATCTGGCGACCGTCCTGCGGCCACAGCTCGGAATCCGAGCGGGCGGCCAGGTGGCACATGATCGCGGCCGATTCCCACAGCGTGCGTCTGCCGTCGACCAGCGTCGGGACTTTGCCGTTGGGATTCAGGGCGAGATATGCAGGTGTCTTGTGCTCGCCACGGCCGAGGTCGACGTGCACGTATTCGACCGGTGATTGCAGGTACTTCGCGACCGCGCACACCTTGCGCGGATTGACAGTATCGAACCAGTAGAGTTTCATCGGCGGTCTCCTCGGTGTTTCGCGGGATGTTGATCCTGATGACGCGCGGCGGGCTGCCGTTTCGACACGGCCTTGCGCCGGCCACGTGCGGATTGCGATGAAGAAACCTCCATCGTGCACGGTCCACCGGCGATTTTGCGCAGGCTGGAGGCGGCCTGCGCGCCCATCAAATCGGCGAGCCGCTGTTGTGTCTCGCGCCACGCGGGCAGCGCGGCCTTCAAGACGCGTGAACCCTTCGGCGTCACCGACGCGATGCGTGAGCGCGCGTCTTCGCGGTCGGCTTGCAGCGTGACCCAGCCGTGCTGCTCGGCGAGGGCGAGGTTGCGGGTGAGGGTGGTGCGATCGGCCGACAGCAATTCGGCCAGTTCCCCGATTGCTTTCGGGCCGGCGAGGTGCAGCGCCGCCAGCAGCGTGAACTGGGTAGCGCGCAATCCGTGCCTGCGCAGTGCCTGGTCGAATTCGCGGGTGATCGCGCGTGAAGCGCGTCGCGCCGCAAGGCACAGGCAACGGGCGGTTTCGCGCAGGAACAGGTCTGACGCCATGCCAAACACGTGTATATGCACATAAGACGACTGTCAAGCGCCGTGCAACGACGAGCGCAGGCAATGGTCATGTCCCCGCGCGGCGCCGTCGAGCCGAATCACGGCTGCCATGGGCTGGGCTGGCTGCAAAGTGCAATCATCGATATGGACGTCTATACGTCTATTGACACGGCAATTCGATGCCGCTAGATTGCGTCCCTTGCTCATCGAGACCGGCTGAGGGACAGGCCCTTGGAAGCCGGGGCAACCCGCGGAACCGCAAGGGTCCGCACGGTGCCAACTCCTGCGGAGGCGCCATGCGCTGTCCGAGAGATGAGCCGCGAAGTCCCGCCGTGCGCGGGATTGCACGGCCGTTTTCCGGTTCTCCGCATGACCCGATGTCGTGGTTTTGAAAGGAGAACCGTGATGAGTCTTGCCGTCGCACCCGAAACCGTCGCGCCCTGCGCGCCGCCGGTGTCCCGCATCCCGCGGGTCGGATTGCCGTTTGCCTGCCAGCGCGGCACGCGCGCGATCCGCGTCACGCCACGCTATCTCGGGCACGCGGTCACAACCGAGGTGCGTTACTTGTGGACGGGCGCGCCGGCTGCGCCCACCGTCATCGTCCAGGGCGGCATCTCGGCCGATCGCGATGTCTGCGCGACTTCCGAACGCGCCGCACCCGGTTGGTGGGAGGCGCTGGTCGGGCGCGGCCGTGCGATCGACCTCGACCGCGTGCGCGTGCTGGCAATCGACTGGCTGGATGCGGACGACCTGCAAGTGCCGTCGGTGTCCAGCGAAGACCAGGCCGACGCGCTCGCGGCATTGCTTGACGCGCTGGGCATCGCACGTGCCCAGGCTTGCGTGGGTGCGTCGTACGGTGCCATGGTGGGCCTCGCCTTCGCGGCGCGTCACGGCGATCGGCTCGGCGAGCTGGTGGCGTTGGCCGGCGCGCATCGCCCGCATCCGTATGCGACGGCGCAGCGCGCGGTACAGCGCGGCATCGTCAGGCTCGGACTCGACAAGGGTTGCGTGGATGACGCCTTGGCGCTGGCGCGCCAGCTTGCATTGACCACCTACCGCAGCAGCGGGGAAATCGGCCGCCGCTTCGCCGGTGGTGCGGAATACCGTGGCGGACGTTTTCGTCTGCCGGTCGAGGACTGGCTGGAACACCATGGACGCAAGTTCGTGGCGCGCTGCGACGCGAACCGGTATCTCGCGTTATCCGAATCCATCGACCTGCACGACATCGATCCGAAGGCGGTGCGCGTGCCGGCCACGTTGATCGGTTTCGCCAGCGACCGGCTGGTACCGCTCGCGGACCTGTGCGAACTGCAGCAACGCCTCGGCGCGCCGGCCAGCCTCGAAGTGATCGAAACGCCCTACGGCCACGACGGCTTCCTGAAGGAGCACGAACGCCTCGCGCCTCTGTTGCGCGAAGCCCTGCACGATTGCGGAGCATGACATGAACAACATCGCATCCTGTACGCGCGCGGTGCGCGCCGGCATCGAAACCGACGGCCAGCACGGCGCGGTGGTGCCGCCGCTGCATCTTTCGACCAACTTTTCATTCGCGGGCTTCAACGCAAAGCGCGCATACGACTATTCGCGCAGCGGCAATCCCACCCGCGACCTGCTGGCCGATGCATTGGCCGATCTCGAACGCGGCGCGGGGGCGGTGGTGACGGCCAGCGGCATGGCGGCGGTCGCGCTGGTCCTGGAACTGGTGCCGGCCGGCGGCAAGGTGCTGGCCGCGCACGATTGCTACGGCGGCACGTGGCGGCTGCTGGACGCGTGGGCGAAGAAGGGCCGTTTCGAGGTGTGTTTCGCCGATCTCACCGATCCGTCCGCGCTCGCCGCCGGTCTCGCGGACAGGCCGGCGCTGGTGTGGGTCGAGACGCCATCCAATCCGCTGCTGCGCATCACCGACATCCGCCACGTGGCGCAGGCCGCGCACGCGGCGGACGCATTGTGCGTGGTCGACAACACGTTCCTGTCGCCGGCGTTGCAGCAACCGTTGACGTTGGGCGCCGACGTGGTGGTGCACTCGACCACCAAGTACATCAACGGCCACAGCGACGTGGTGGGCGGGGCGGTGATCGCCCGCGAACCGAGCGTCGCCGAAACATTGAAGTGGTGGGGCAATTGCCTCGGCCTCACCGGCGCACCGTTCGACAGCTGGCTGACCCTGCGTGGACTGCGAACGTTGTCGGCGCGGCTGCGCGCGCATCAGGAAAATGCCGCCGCGCTTGCCGACCTGTTGAACCAGCATCCGGCGGTGACGCGGGTGTTCTATCCTGGCTTGGCCTCGCATCCGCAGCATGCACTGGCGCAGCGCCAGCAATCCGGATTCGGTGCAATGCTGAGCTTCGAACTCGATGGCGGTGAGGGTGCGGTGCGCGCGTTCCTCGACGGCCTGCAATGCATCACGCTGGCCGAATCGCTGGGCGGCGTGGAAAGCCTGATCGCGCATCCGGCCACGATGACGCATGCGGCGATGGCGCTCGAAGCGCGCCGTGCAGCGGGTATTTCAGACGCCCTGCTGCGGTTGTCCGTCGGCATCGAGGACATCGCCGATCTGTCGCACCACTTGCGCGCCGCGCTGGCGCGTGCGGATGCGGTGTCGCGAAAACGCGTGGCGGTACC
>DASSNH010000054.1:0-18600 GCA_035701405.1 Rhodanobacteraceae bacterium | reverse complement strand
AGCGCCAGGCCGCGCATGCGCACCTGCACGTTGTCGGAGCGGGCGCGGTCGAGTCCCACCTCGAGGCCGCCGACCTCGACGCCGTCTTCGGTATGCGTCCCGTACAGCGAAGGGTTGGGGCTTCGCGCGACGTTGTCGCATTCGCGGCCGATCAGCTCGGCGAGCTGGTCGCGATAGGAACGCGGGAGCTCGAGGCATCGCTGTTCGATGTCAGCGAGCTGGCGCCGCAAGCGCGCGTTCCGGCCCATGGCGGTGACGCGCGTGACGAGACGCCGGAGGTAATTGCCCCCCGATTTCGGATGCTCAAGGACCAACGACACGCTCCTCACGGTGACCCACCATTTTCCCCCGTGTCCTGCGATTGTGCCGTGAACGCAGGTCGCCTACAAATGCCCCAACCGCTGCCCGAGCTGAACCGGGGCGTCGGCGATGAAGGCGGGATCGAAGCATGCCGGGGGCGGCAGCAACACGATCACCGTGGAACCCATCTCGAAGCGCGCCATTTCCGCCAATCGTGCCAGCCGTATTCCGCGCCCGCGCCAGTCTCGTCGCGCGATCGCGCGTGCACGCACCTCGGGCCCGTTCCAGACAGTGGAAATACCGGAGACCAGCATGGCGCCGACCATGGCCACGACGAAAGGTCCCTGCTCGCCCTCGAAGTGGCATACCAGCCGCTCGTTGCGCGCGAACAGGCGCGGAATGGATGCGACCGGCGCCGGCGCGACGCTGAACAGGCGGCCGGGCAGGTAAACCGTTTCGACCAGTTCGCCCGCGATCGGCATGTGCACGCGGTGGTAATCGCGCGGCGAGAGGTACAGGGTCGCGAAGCTTCCGTCCCGGTAGCGCGCCGCGGCAACCTCGTCGGCCAGCAGCTCGGCCACCGTGTAACGGTGGTGCTTGGCCTGCACGATGCGGCCGCCTTCGACAGGCCCGATCTGGCTGATCCGGCCGTCGACCGGGCTGACGACGGTGGCGTCGTCGCCCTCCGCGCGCCGTGCGCCTTCCAGCAGGGCGCGCGTGAAGAATGCATTGAAAGAAGGATAGGCGCGGGGGTCGGGCTGCTCGGCTTCCTGAAGGTCCACCTGGTAGGAACGCACCACGCGACCGATCAGGAAATCCTTCCAGGGACGCCAGGTCCAGCGGGTCGCGGCACGCACGATGCGGCTCAACGTCTTTTGCGGCGCGATGTGCTGGAAGAGCGTGGAAGGGCGCATCGGCCCAGTCTAAATGGAGCGGGGACCCGGGACTCGGAAAGTCGCCTCCGCGCCAAGAGCGGTCGCCTATACTGCGCCATCCACCGGCGCCCGCGCATCATGCACGAACTGCTCACCATCGTCGACCTGATCCGCTTCGCCGCCAGCCGCTTCAACGCGGCCGGGCTCACCTTCGGCCACAGCCACGACAACGCCATCGACGAGGCTTCGCACCTGGTGCTTTCGAGCCTGCACCTGCCGCCCGACCTGCCGCCGGCCTACGGCGGCGCGCGGGTCACCGCCGAGGAAAGATCGCGGGTGCTGGACCTGATCGACCGCCGCATCGATACGCGCGAGCCGGTCGCCTACCTGGTCGGCGAGGCATGGTTCGCCGGCATGCCGTTCAAGTCGGACCGGCGCGCACTGGTGCCGCGCTCCCCGATCGCCGAGCTGATCGAGGGCGGTTTTTCGCCCTGGCTGGACGGCCAGGACGTCGGCCGCGCGCTCGACCTTTGCACGGGCTCCGGTTGCATCGGCATCGCGATGGCGGCGCACCAGCCGAACTGGCGGGTGGACATCGCCGACATCAGCGACGATGCGCTGGCACTGGCACGCGAGAACATCGCGCTGCACCAGCTCGAGCGGCGCGTGCGCGCCGTGCGGTCCGACCTCTTCGCCAGCCTGCGGGGCGAGTGCTACGACCTGATTGTGTCGAATCCGCCGTACGTCACCGATGCCGAGTACGCGGCTTTGCCAGGCGAATACGCGCACGAGCCGAAGCTGGGATTGGCCGCAGGTGCCGACGGCCTCGACATCGCGCTGCGCATCCTGCGCGACGCGCCCGACCACCTGACCGAAGGCGGCCTGCTGGTCGTCGAAGTCGGCGAGAGCGAACGCGCGCTGGCGGCGTTGCTGCCGGAGGTGCCGTTCGTCTGGATCGAGTTCAAGGTCGGGCCGATGGGGGTGTTCGCGCTGGAGCGCCACGACCTGGCGGCGCACGCGGACGCGATCCGGGCCGCGGCGGATGCACGCTGAGCATGGAAATCGTCACGGCCCGCCTGCGGCTGGATGACTTGCGCCCGGAGGATGCCGAAGCATTGTTCGCCTATCGCGGCGACCCCGCGGTCAGCCGCTACCAGGGCTGGAAGCCCGAATCGGTGGCCGATGCCGCGCGCTTCATCGAGGCGCAACAGGGGGCCGCGCCTGACGTTCCCGGCACGTGGTGGCAGCGGGCGATCCGCCTGCGCGATTCCGGCGAACTGATCGGCGATCTCGGCCTCCATTTTTTTGACGACGCGGCCGTCGAGCTCGGCATCAGCCTCGCGCCCGCGCACCAGGGCCGGGGTTACGCCCGCGAAGCCGTGGAGGTCATGTTCGACTTCACCTTCGGCGGGCTGCACAAGCCGCGCGTGATCGCGCTGGTCGATCCGCGCAACACCCCCAGCATCCGCCTGCTCGAAGGACTGGGCATGCGGCGCAGTGGCGCCGAGGCGGATTCGCTGGTGTTCACGCTGCCGGCACGCGAATGGCTGGCAACGCCGGACGACGAAGACGGGTAAGCTTGCGCGGTTCCCGCTCGCATCGCGCGCCGTGTCCTCCAACACCTTCGGCAAACTCCTCTCGGTCACGACCTTCGGCGAATCCCACGGGCCCGCGATCGGCTGCGTGGTCGACGGCTGTCCGCCGGGGATTGCGATTGCTTCGGAAGAGTTCGAGCACGACCTCGCGCGCCGGGCCACCGGCAGGTCCCGTTACACCTCGCAACGCCACGAGGCCGACGCGGTGGAGATCCTTTCCGGGGTGTACGAGGGGACGACCACCGGTACGCCGATCGCGCTGCTGATCCGCAACACCGACGCGCGTTCGAAAGACTACGACGAGCTCGCGCGGACCTTCCGCCCCGGCCATGCGGACTACACCTACTGGCAGAAATACGGGATCCGCGATCCGCGCGGCGGCGGACGCGCGTCGGCACGCGAGACGACGATGCGGGTCGCGGCCGCGGTGATCGCGAAGAAGTGGTTGCGCGAAAGGCACGGCGTCGAAGTGCAGGGCTGGCTTGCGCAGATGGACGACATCGTCCCCGACACGACGGGGCCGATCGACTTCGGCGTGGTCGAATCCAATGCGTTCTTCTGGCCGGTCGCGGCGCAGGTGCGCGAGCTGGAACAGCGCATCGATGCGCTACGCAAGGCGGGCGATTCCTGCGGCGCGCGGGTGGGCGTGGTCGCCACCGGCGTGCCGCCCGGGTGGGGCGAGCCGGTGTACGGCAAGCTCGACGCGGAACTCGCCGCTGCGCTGATGTCGATCAACGCGGCCAAGGGCGTCGAGATCGGCGCCGGCTTCGCCTGCGTCGCGCAGAAGGGCAGCGTACACCGTGATGAAATGGGCCTGGACGGCTTTGCGTCCAATCACGCGGGCGGAATCCTCGGCGGCATCAGCAGCGGCCAGGACATCGTGGCTTCGATTGCGCTTAAGCCCGCGTCGAGCATCCCCACGCCGGGGCGCAGCGTGAACATGGAGGGTGAGGAGGTGGACGTTCGCACCAAGGGCCGCCACGATCCCTGCGTCGGCATCCGCGCGACGCCAATCGCCGAGGCAATGGTGGCGCTGGTACTGATGGACCAGGCACTCCGCCACCGCGCCCAGTGCGGCGACGTGGGCGAGGTGAAACCGCGGATTGCCTGACCTGGATGTTGTTGGTACGTTGTTTTTCGATTTCCGCGAGCGTCCATTTCTTCGTGATTCCGGGGCGGCCGCAGGCCGAACCCGGAATCCGCTTCTGCGCCGAGCGAGTAACCGAAGAGCAGATTCCGGGGTCCGTTGCCGAAAAGCTGGCAACGGCCCCGGAATGACGACGTTCTGATTATGCTGTCCCGAGTCCCGAGTCCCGAGTCCCGAGTCCCGAGTCCCGATATCGACGAGCCCTGCAACGAATGGCCAAAAAAACCCAATACAACCTCGCCATGGTCGGCGCCACCGGTGCGGTCGGCGAAACCCTGTTGTCGATCCTCGAGGATCGGGCATTCCCCGTGGCCGAACTGGTTCCGCTGGCCAGCGAGCGCTCGGCTGGCAGCAAGCTGAAATTCCGCGGCAAGCAGGTGACCGTGCGCGAGGTCGCGAGCTACGACTTTTCCGGCATCGACATAGCGTTCTTCTCGGCCGGTGCAGGCGTCAGCCGGGAACACGCGCCGCGCGCGGCGGACGCGGGCGCCGTGGTGATCGACAATACCTCCGAGTTCCGTTACGTCGATTCCGTGCCGCTGGTGGTGAGCGAAGTCAATCCGCACGCCATCGCCGAATACACCAATCGCAACATCATCGCGAATCCCAACTGTTCGACGATGCAGATGCTGGTGGCGTTGGCGCCGATCCATCGCGCCGCCGGCATCGAGCGGATCAACGTGGCGACCTACCAGTCCGTGTCCGGCGCCGGGCGTTCGGGAATGGAGGAGCTCGGGCGCCAGACGGCGGACCTGCTCAATTTCCGGGAAATCGAGCCGGAAAAATTCAGCGCCCAGATCGCCTTCAACGTGATCCCGCACATCGATGCGTTCCAGGACAACGGCTACACCCGCGAAGAGATGAAGATGGTCTGGGAGACCCGCAAGATCCTCGAGGACGATGCGATCCAGGTGAATCCGACCTGCGTGCGCGTCCCGGTGTTCTTCGGCCATTCCGAAGCCGTGCACATCGAGACGCGCGAGAAGATCGATGCGGCCACCGCCCGCGCGCTGCTGGAAGCCGCACCGGGGGTGGTGGTGGTGGACGAGCGCAAGCCCGGCGGCTATCCGACGCCGGTCGGCGCGGCCGCGGGCAAGGACGCCGTGTTCGTGGGCCGCATCCGCGACGACATCTCGCACCCCACGGGGCTGGATTTGTGGGTGGTGTCCGACAACATTCGCAAGGGAGCGGCGCTCAACGCGGTGCAGGTCGCGGAAATCCTGATTCGCGAGTACCTTTAGAGCAGGGAACAGGGAACGGGGAACAGGGTGCGGAGAGAAGCGTTGCACGGTGTTGTGCTGTCCCGGAAATGCATTCGTCGTTTCGTACGAGCCCACGAAGTGGGGGAGATCCGGAATGACGACGTTAAAAGAATCATGACGAGGTGGGCCATGAGGTTGCCAAAGCGGTTGATGCGGACGGGTATGCTGTGCGTGCTCATGGGCATCGGCATGTTGCTCGCGGGGCCGTCCGCCGTGGCTGCGGAAAGCCACGGCGACAAGGCCGTGCAGGCGCAGTTGCACGATCTGCAGGCGAAGGTTTCGAAGGCGCAGGACCGCAACGCCGAGCTGCAGGCGCAGGTGGCGAAGATGGAACAGCAAAATGCCGAGCGCCAGAAGCAATTGCAGCAACGTGACCAGGAAATCGCGGCCTTGCAGCGGAAGCTCGAGGCGGCAGGCGCCGCGCCGTCACCGGCGACCTCGGGTCACTGACGGGCAAAGGTTTCGGCGGGTTCCGCCGGCTTGGTGATTGCCGGTTTCTGCAATACCCTTGCGCGGGGCGCGCGCGCACGGAGGCGGAGTCCAGCGCGCCCCGGTCGACAGCAGGGTTGGGTCCCATGAAGTTGAAACTCCGCATCGCAGGTGCCGCACTGCTCGCCTTGGCCATGTCCCCGGCCTGGGCGCTCCAATTGGGGCAGATCGAGGTCAAGTCCGCGTTGAACCAGCCGCTGGTCGCGGCGATTCCGCTGCAGCCGAAGAACCTCTCCGAGCTGGACGGATTGACGGTCAAGCTGGCGTCGGCCGACGACTTCGCGCGCGCCGGCCTTCCCTTGACCGCGACCGACCGGACGCTGCGTTTCCACGTGGTGACCGACAACAACGGCCAGAAGCTGATCCTGGTGACCAGCAGCGCGCCGGTCAGCGACCCCTATCTCGATTTCCTGATCGAAGTGAACACGCGCCAGGCCAAGCAGGTGCGCGAGTTCGTGGTCCTGCTGAACCCGGTGATCTCGGCGCCCGCGCCGGCCGTGCAGACGGCGCCCATTTCGTCGCCGGTCGCCGCGCCGCCGCCGTCCCATCCGGCGCAGTTGCCGCCGCCCGAAGCAGCCGCGCAGCCCGCGCCGCCGCCGCAGGCCCCGGCACCAGCGAAACCGGAACAACAGCAGGCAGCACCACCGCCGGCCAAGCCGCAACCACAGCCCCAGGCGGCGGCACGAAAGCCGACGCCACCGCCGGCTCCGCCCAAGCCCCAGCCTGCGCCGCAACCCGCGGCTGCGGCCCCGGCGTCCGGCACGATCCCGGTGGAGCGCGGCGACACCCTGTATGGCATCGCCAAGCGGGTCACCCCTGACACCGGCACCACCGTCAACCAGATGATGATGGCGCTGAAGTCCGCGAATCCCGAAGCGTTCTTCAAGGACAACATCAACGATTTGAAGGCCGGTGCGATCCTGCGCATCCCGACCCGTGAGCAAATCGACCAGACCAGCATCGCCGAGGCCGACGCGGCAGTGCATCGGCAGTACGAGGCGTGGCGCTCCGCGCGGCCACATCCGGCGACCGTCCTGGAAGGCACTGCCGCGAATGCTGCCGCCAGGACGGCACCGAAACCGACGGTCGCGGCCCCGGAAACGGACCATTTGTCGCTGGTGCCGCCGAGCGGCGGCGCGAGCGGCGCCGGCAACCGGCCCGGCGTCGCTGGCGGCACAGGCAGCGAAACGGTCGCGGGTCTGCAGCAACGGCTGCAGAACGAGCGCGGCACCCTGGCCAGCCTGGAGCAGTCGAACGCCGACCTCGATTCGCGGATGCACAGTCTCGAAGATCTTGCCGGAAAGTCCGCCAAGTTATTGAGTTTCAAGGACGCCACGATTGCGGAACTCCAGCGGAAACTGGCGGCCGTGCAGGCGGGGAAACCCCTCGCGGCGACATCGTCCGCGGGAGTTGCGACCGCCGCCGCCGGCAATGAATCGGGGAAAACCGCGGTCGCCAAGCCCGCCGGCAAGACGGCAGCAGCCACATCGCCGGCATCGGCAACGCCCTGGTTCGAACGGCCGCTGACATGGATCATCGCAGCGGTGATCGCGCTCGCCCTGATCCTGGTCGGACTACTGGCGCGCCGCCGCGGTGGCACGGAAGCGGAGGCCGGCGTGCCCGGGCCATTGACCGATCCCGAGGACCTTGCGCCCCCGGCCAGCACCGCCGCCTACCGGGCCTCGCTCGAAGCGCAACTCGCCGAAAACCCCGACGATCTGGGTGCCCACCTCGCGCTCTGCCGTCTGTACCACGCCGAGGGCGATGCCGCGCGTTTCGTCGCGGCAGCCGAAGCGATGCATGCGCACGTCCGGGAACCCGGCAGCCTCGAATGGCACGAGGTCGCCGTGATGGGCGAGGAACTGGCGCCCGGCGATCCGCTGTTCGCCGCCCCGGCGGAAGGCCCGGCCGAAACGGCGGTTGTCGAAACGGAGGTCGAGGAAGAGCCGGAGGTGGTCGTGCCACCGCAGGATTTCGCGCCCGGCGAGGATCTGGAGATGGAACCGGTGAGCGAGGCGGTCGAGGACGAACCGGCCCCCGAGAGCCGACCGGAACCGGCACCGGATGCTTGGGACGAGTCGCTTCCGGTAATGGGCACGATCACGGAGGCGCATCCGGAACCCGCGTCCGCCGAAACTGCCGCCGTCCAGTTCAGCGACGATCCCGTCGACACCAAGCTCGATCTCGCGCGTGCCTACCTCGACATGGGCGATCCGGACGGCGCGCGCGCGATGCTCGACGAGGTGCTCGAAGAAGGCTCGCAGACGCAAAAGGACGAAGCGCGGCGACTGCTCGCCGAGAGCACGGATTGAGTTGACCGACGCAGGTCTCGAGGGCGGACCGGCTGGCTCGATGCGCGTCGCGCTGGGCATCGAATACGACGGCACCGATTTCTTCGGCTGGCAGCGGTTGGGTCACGGACCGAGCGTGCAGGCCGAGGTGGAATCGGCATTGTCGTTCGTCGCCGATCATCCTGTGGAGGTTACCTGCGCGGGCCGCACGGATGCCGGCGTCCATGCGCGCTGCCAGGTGGTGCATTTCGACACCCACGCGGCCCGGAGCGAGCGTGCGTGGATATTGGGTGCGACCTCCCGCTTGCCGCGCGAGGTCGCGGTGTTGTGGGCGCGTGCGGTGCCCGACGATTTCCACGCGCGCTTTTCCGCGCGTGCGCGGCGCTACCGCTACGCGATCCTCAACCGCGCGATCCGGCCCGCGCTCGATGCGCGATTCCTGTCGTGGGAACGGGTGCCCCTCGATGCCGGGGCGATGCATGCCGCGGCGCAGGCCCTGGTCGGCGAGCGGGATTTTTCCTCGTTTCGCGCGGTGTCGTGCCAGGCGCGCCATGCGCGCCGCAACGTCACCGAAGTCAGCGTGCGGCGCGATGGCGGGCGCGTCATCATCGAGATCGAGGCCAACGCCTTCCTGCACCACATGGTGCGCAACATCGTGGGCTCGCTGCTGGAAGTTGGTCGGGGCGAGCGCCCGGCCGGATGGATGGCCGAACTGCTGGCGGCGCGGGACCGCAACGTCGCCGGCGTCACCGCCCCGCCACAGGGATTGACGTTCCTCGGCCCGAAATATCCGTCAGAATGGTCGCTTCCACCCGAAGTGACCCTGTAGGGCGCGCCGCCCGCGACCCATCCCGTAATGTCCCGTATACGCGTGAAAATCTGCGGAGTCACCCGCGTCGAGGACGCCGTGCTCGCCTGCGAGCTGGGCGCGGACGCGATCGGCATGGTGATGACCCCGAGCAGCCCTCGCTGCGTGTCGATCGAGCGTGCGAGCGCAATCCGCGACGCACTGCCCGCGTTCGTGGACGCGGTGGTGTTGTCGCACGACCTGCCCGCCGATCGCGTGCGCCAGATCATCGACGGCGTGCAGCCGGACCTCGTGCAGTTCCACGGCACGGAAGGCGCGGCATTCTGCGAATCGTTCGGGCTACGCTACCTCAAGGCCCTCGGCATGGCGGGCGACCTCGACGTGCGCGCGGTTGCCGCCGAGCACGCACGGGCAGCCGGTTTCGTGTTGGACGGCCATCCGCCGGGCCAGCAGGGCGGACAGGGCAGGGCCTTCGACTGGTCGCGCGTGCCGCAGGAGCTGGGGCGACCGATTATCCTCGCGGGCGGATTGAACGCAGGCAATGTCGCCGATGCGATCGGCGCGGTGCATCCGTGGGCGGTCGATCTCGCCAGCGGCGTCGAATCGGCGCCCGGCATCAAGGACGCCGGCAAGCTCCGCGCGTTTTTTGCTGCCGTGGCGGAGGCAGAAGCACCGCTCTGACAACGATCAACCCGGATCGAAGCACAAAAGATTGGCAGGGGTGCTCCGCGGAGATCGGTATTCATCCGTGGCAAGAAGGTTCATGCATGAAAGAAGCGATCGACTACTCCAGGTATCCAGACGCGAATGGCCGCTTCGGTCCGTACGGCGGCACCTACGTCGCCGAGACGCTGATCGCGCCGCTGGGGGAATTGACCGCGGCATACACGCGTCTGCGCGACGATCCGGCGTTCCAGAATGAATTCGCCGATGACCTGCGGCAATACGTGGGACGTCCCTCGCCGATCTACCACGCGAAGCGCTTGTCCGAACGCGTCGGTGGCGCACAGATCCTGCTGAAGCGCGAGGACCTGAACCATACCGGGGCGCACAAGATCAACAACACCGTCGGCCAGGCGCTGGTCGCGAGGGCCATGGGCAAGCAGCGCATCATCGCCGAGACCGGCGCCGGCCAGCACGGCGTCGCCACCGCCACGGTCTGCGCGCGCTTCGGCATGAAGTGCGTGGTGTACATGGGCGCGGTCGACATCGAGCGCCAGAAGATCAACGTGTACCGCATGAAACTGCTGGGCGCCGAGGTGGTTCCGGTCACATCCGGCTCGAAAACCCTTAAGGATGCGTTGAACGAAGCCCTGCGCGACTGGGTGACCAATGTCGCCGACACCTTCTACATCATCGGCACCGTCGCGGGGCCGCATCCCTACCCGATGATGGTGCGCGATTTCAACGCGGTGGCGGGACGCGAGGCGCGCGCGCAGATGCTCGAGCAATTCGGGCGACTGCCCGATGTCCTCACCGCGTGCGTGGGCGGCGGCTCCAATGCCATCGGCTTGTTCCACGCGTTCCTCAACGATCGCGACGTGCGCATCATCGGCGCCGAAGCGGCGGGCGAGGGCATCGCGAGCGGCCATCACGCGGCGTCGCTCGCGGCCGGGCGACCGGGGGTGCTGCACGGCAACCGGACCTACGTGTTGTGCGACGATGACGGCCAGATCACGGAAACCCATTCCGTGTCGGCGGGCCTGGACTACCCCGGCGTCGGTCCCGAACACGCGTTCCTTAAGGATACCGGCCGCGCCGAATACGTCGGCGTCACCGACAAGGAAGCGCTCGCGGCCTTCCACCTGCTGTGCGAAACCGAGGGCATCCTCGCAGCGCTCGAATCGAGCCACGCCGTCGCACAGGCGATCAAGCTCGCGCGCGGGCTGCCGAAGGACAAGCTGATCCTGTGCAACCTTTCCGGCCGCGGCGACAAGGATGTGCATACGATTGCGGAGCGCGAGGGGTTCGAGCTGTGAACACGGCCAGCGACAGCGGGAACGGGGAACGGGGAACGGGGGAGGACCGCATAGCGGCGGTCTTCGCGGCGCTGAAGCAGCGCAGCCGCGCGGCGTTGATCCCCTTCATCACCGCCGGCGACCCGTTTCCAGGGGCGACCGTCGAGGTCATGCACGCGCTGGTCGAGGCCGGCGCCGACCTGATCGAACTCGGGATGCCCTTTTCCGATCCCATGGCCGATGGCCCGGTGATCCAGCACGCCGACGAGCGGGCCTTGCGCAACAAGGTCGGCGTCGGTGGCATCCTGCGCTGGGCGCGCGAATTCCGCGAGCGCGACGCGGAAACGCCGCTCGTGTTGATGGGCTATCTCAACCCGATCGCGATCCGCGGAATCGAACGCTTTGCGCGCGAGGCCGTGGAGGCCGGCGTGGATGGCGTGCTGGTCGTCGATTGCCCGATCGAGGAAGACGCCACCCTGCAACCGCTGCGCGATGCCGGCCTGCAGCGCATCCTGCTGGCGGCGCCCACGACCTCCGACGCGCGGCTCGCGCGCGCGATCGAGGCGGCCGAAGGTTACCTGTACTACGTGTCGTTCGCCGGCGTCACCGGCGCCGCGAAATTGTCGACCGGGGACATCGCGCAGCGGGTCGGCGCGATTCGCGAGCGCGCGAAGGTCCCGGTCGCCGTCGGGTTCGGGATCAAGGATGCCTCCAGCGCCGCGGCAGTGGCAGCGTTCGCCGATGCGGTGGTGATCGGCTCGGCGCTGGTCGGCTCGCTCGCCCACGCGAACGATGCCGGCGATGCCTGCCGGCGTGCGCGGGATTTCCTCGCGCCGATACGGAGCGCCCTCGACGGCACCCGGGCGTGACGGGCCCCGGCCCCGCCGGGCCGACGATCCGCGGCTTACGGCCGCATTGGCCGCCGGTGTATCCTACGCGACTGGCAAACGGCAGGAGCCGCCCCGTGTCCTGGCTGCAGAAGCTGACGTCGCCGAACATCCGCACCGAGGGCGCGCCCGTGAAGGGCAAGGTGCCGGAAGGCGTGTGGGAGAAGTGCTCGGGCTGCGGCATCGGGCTGTACCGCCCCGAGCTCGAGCGCAACCTGATGGTGTGCCCGAAGTGCGGATACCACCATCCGATCGGCGCGCGCGCGCGGCTGGCCGCATTCCTCGACGAGGGCGGCAATGAGCTCGACGCGGGCATGGGTCCCGTCGATTCGCTCAAGTTCAAGGATTCCAAGAAATATCGCGACCGCATCCTCGCCGCGCAGAAGGCTACAGGTGAGAAGGACGCGTTGATCGCGGTGCAGGGCGCGCTGAAGGGCCTGCCGGCCATCGCCTGCGCATTCGAGTTCTCCTTCATGGGCGGCTCGATGGGTTCGGTGGTCGGCGAGAAGTTCACCCGCGCCGCCGAGGCCGCGTTGCGCAACAAGACGCCGTTCGTCTGCTTTACGGCGACCGGTGGCGCGCGCATGCAGGAGGGCCTGCAGTCGCTGCTGCAGATGGCCAAGACGTCCGCCGCGCTCGCCCGCCTGCGCGATGCCGGCCTGCCGTACATCGCGGTGCTGACGCATCCGACCACCGGCGGCGTTTCCGCGAGCCTCGCGATGCTGGGCGACATCCAGATCGCCGAACCGCGTGCGCTGATCGGTTTCGCCGGACCGCGCGTGATCGAACAGACCGTACGCGAAAAGCTGCCCGAAGGTTTCCAGCGTTCGGAGTTCCTGCTCGAGCACGGCGCGATTGACATGATCTGCGACCGCCGCGAAATCCGCGACCGGATCGCGGCCTTGCTCGCGATCTTGGTGCACCGCGACAAGGTGGCGTGACACCAAAGGCCATCCCCTCGATCTCCCTTTCGGCGGAAGGGGGAGGGCGGGCGCAGTCCATCGATTGTGCTTGCCGCGGAAGGGCGAATGAATTCATGCCCGGCCCTTGGCGCGAGGCGCGGTGAGTCATGAAGACGCTCGACGAATGGCTGGCCTACCAGCAGACGATCCATGCACGCGGCATCGACATGGGTCTCGACCGCGTGGACGAGGTATGGCGCCGGATGGGCGCGCCACGGCCGGCGCCGCTGGTGGTCACGGTCGGCGGTACCAACGGCAAAGGTTCGGTCGTCGCGTTCCTGGAAGCGATGCTGCGCGCGGGCGGGATGCGGGTCGGCTCGTACACGTCGCCGCACATACTGCGCTACAACGAGCGGGTGCGGGTGGACGGCGTCGAAGCCAGGGATGCCTCGCTGGTCGAAGCCTTCGAACGGGTCGAAGCGGCGCGCATCGGCGATGGATCCGCGACCATCCCCCTGACCTATTTCGAGTTCGGCACGCTGGCGGCACTCGGGGTATTCGCGCGCGCGGAGCTGGACGTGGCGCTGCTGGAGGTCGGGCTGGGCGGTCGGCTCGATGCCGTCAACATCGTCGACGCGGATTGCGCGGTGGTGGTGACCGTCGACCTCGACCACATGGAGTACCTCGGGTCCGATCGCGAGGCGATCGGGCGTGAGAAGGCCGGGATTTTCCGCGCCGGCAAACCCGCGATCGTGGGCGAGACGAACCCGCCGGCATCGTTGCTCGACCACGCCCACGCGATCGGCGCGCGGCTGGAAGTGCTCGGCCGCGACTTCGGGTGGTCGCCCGAAACCGAAACGCTGGTCTGGTGGCATCGGGATCCCGCGCAGGTGCGCTACGTCGCACCGGCGGAAGGCCACGCCGGCGGCGTCGCCCTGCACGGCGAACTCGCGCTGGAGGGCGCGTTCCAGTACCGCAACGCGGCGGCCGCGATCGCAGCGCTGCACGCACTGGGCGAGCGGGTTCGCTGGAGTGCCGCGGCCATCGAGAAGGACGCATTTGCCCGCACCCCGTCGGCCAGTCCGTTCCTGGCGGGCAGGTTGCAGCATCTCGCGTCGGCGCCCGACCTGGTCGTCGACGTCGGCCACAATCCGCAGGCGGCGCGGGAACTCGCGCGCTGGCTCGATCGTCACCCGGTGCCGGGATCCACGCGCGCGGTGTTCGGCGCGCTGGCCGACAAGGACATCGAAGCCGTGGCGACGGCGCTTGCCGATCGGGTCGATCACTGGTACCTCGCGGGCCTCGACGGCGAGTCGCCGCGCGGCGAGCCGATCGAACGACTGGCGGCGCGTTTCCGCGCGGCCGCGCCGGCTGCCTCGTGCAGCGAACATCCGGACGTCACGTCCGCGCTGGCGGCGGCGCGTGCCGAAGCCTCCGCCGATGGGCGGATCGTCGCGTTCGGCAGCTTCCACGTTGTGGCGCCCGTGCTGCGGGCATGCCCCGTATAATTCCGACCACTCGCTCTGGGCGCGTTGGAGCCGACGCGACCAGGCGCGCCGCTCGATACCGGGTTTTCGCGCGCGGCTCAACGCTTCCGTTTTCGTGTCTGCGCTGACACTGCCCCGTTTCATGGTGCCGTATATATGGATTCAGGCCTGAAAAAACGTCTGCTGGGTGCGGCGGTGCTGATCGCGCTGGCGGTGATCTTCGTGCCGATGCTGCTTCCCAGCCGCTCCGGAACCGAGCCCCTGAGTACCGACGTGCCGCCGCCGCCGAGCAGCGAGTTGCAGACGCGCGTCTTGCAGGTCGGTCCGGACAGCGCCAGCGCGGGGTCGAGCACCGCTGCTTCGATCGTCGATCCGGATCGCGTTGCCTCGCTTGACCTGAATGGCGGCACCCACCAGACGGCTACGGTCGCTCCCGGGGCGACGGCCGTGACGCCGCTCGCCGCGTCGTCGGCGGCCGAAACGGAAGCCACCGGCGCGGCCGCGGCATCTTCGACCAAGGTAGCGTCGGCTGAGCCGAAGCCCATATCCTCGGCGCCGGAGCCGGCGGAGCCAGTGGCTGGCGGTGCGGGTGCCGCCGCCGGGACGGTCTACACCGTCAACCTCGGGATTTACGCGGACCACGGCAGTGCCCGCAGGCTGGTCGCGGACGCGAAGCGGCACGGGTTCACCGCGGTGGCGACGCCGGAGACGTTCCGGGGCAAGTCAGTACTGCGGGTGCGGGTCGGGCCGTTTTCCAGCAAGGCCGCGGCGGAAGCCGCGCGGCTCAAGCTCAAGGATTTCGAGCACGTCGCGATGAGCGTCGACACCGCCAGCGTCGACAAGCAGGGCGATGCGCCGGCCTCGGC
The DNA here is from genome assembly GCA_035701405.1 of Rhodanobacteraceae bacterium. Classification (GTDB taxonomy): domain Bacteria; phylum Pseudomonadota; class Gammaproteobacteria; order Xanthomonadales; family Rhodanobacteraceae; genus 66-474. The sequence goes on along the minus strand of DASSNH010000054.1, from coordinate 3,733 downwards.
GCTGCCGGCTTCGACGCCGGGCGGGTGGGCCGTGCAGCTCGCCGCGTTCAGCGACCAATCCTCGGCCGAGAACCTGCGCGATCGCCTGCGCAGCCAAGGGTTCGACGGCTACGTCGACAGCGTGAAAACGTCCAAGGGCACCTTGTGGCGCGTCCGCGCGGGTCCGTTCGCCACGCGCGAGGTCGCCGAGAGCGCGCGCGGGCGGATCGCCGACGAGATCAAGATCAAGGGCAATGTAGTTACCGAGTAGATGGCTCGGAGAACATGAATACGGCCGACATCCTGATCCTGGCGGTGCTCGCTCTCTCGATGCTGTACGGCGTGTGGCGCGGCTTCATCAGCGAAGTGTTGTCGCTCGCCTGCTGGATCGCGGCGTTCTGGGTGGCGTGGGCGTTCGGCGACGAGGTTGCCGCGTTCTACGGCGGATTCCTGCGGGAGCCGACCGCCTGCATCGTGGCAGGCTATCTCACCTGCTTCCTCGGTGTCCTGATTGCAGGTGCGCTGCTCGGGTGGATGGTTCGAAGGCTGCTCAGCCACGGCGGGTTGCGCGGCGGCGACCGCTTGCTGGGGCTGGTGTTCGGCTTCGCGCGGGGAGTGCTGCTGGTGACGTTCGCGGTGCTGATGCTCGGTTTCACGTCGGTGCCGCGGCAGGCCGCATGGTGGCGCCAGTCCACGTTGCTGCCGGCATTCGAGGGCGGAGCGGGGTGGTTCGCCGAGCGGCTTCCCGCAGAGGTGAGCCACTATCTCGAGATCGGCGGCCAGGCCTTGCCCGCGCTGTCGCAGATCCCCATATCGACGCTCCAGAAGCAAGCCGGGCCACCGGCTGCCTCGGTCCCGCCGGGACGTGCGCCGGGACACGGCCCGGACCGGCGTGATGTGGGACAATAGCGTCCACGGAATCGGTCTGATGAGTGTGCACCAGCCCCGCGGATAAAGGGGCCGTCGAATCCCGCCTGGCCGGGGTCGACCGCGGGTCGTGGAAACGTGTTCCGGCTTGGCCGCGGCACGACATTCGGGTTCTTCGAGGCATAGCGTTCCATGTGCGGAATCATCGGCATCGTCGGCAAGACCGAAGTCGCCACCGCGTTGTATGACGCGTTGACGGTATTGCAGCATCGTGGCCAGGACGCGGCCGGAATCGCCACCTTCGACGGGAGCAAGCTGCACCTGCGTCGGGGTCCGGGGCTGGTCCGCGATGTGTTCTCGGCGCGCGACATGCAGGAACTGAGGGGCCACGCGGGCATCGGGCATTGCCGTTATCCGACGGCGGGTGCGGAGGATTCCGAGGAGGCCCAGCCCTTCTACGTCAATTCGCCGTACGGCATCGCGTTCGCCCACAACGGCAATCTCATCAACACCGAGCAGTTGCGGCGCGAGATGTTCGAGAACGACCGCCGCCACATCAACACCGCTTCCGATTCGGAGATCCTGCTCAACATCCTCGCGCACGAGCTGCAGATCCAGGACCGCCATGCGCTGGAGCCCGACGAACTGTTCAAGGCGGTGGCCGCGGTGCACGCGCGCGCCAAGGGCGGCTACGCCTGCGTCGCCATGATCCTCGGCTACGGCGTGCTGGCGTTCCGCGATCCGCACGGCATCCGCCCGCTGGTGCTGGGCGAACGCGACACGCCCGAGGGCAAGGAATACGCCTGTGCGTCCGAATCGGTCGCCTTCGACATCCTCGGGTTCCGCCGCGTCCGCGACGTGGCACCGGGCGAGGCCGTGTTCATGGGCTTCGACGGCACGCTGTCGGCGCGACGCTGCGCGGAGGGCGCGGTGCACGCGCCGTGCATCTTCGAGTACGTGTACCTCGCGCGCCCCGATTCGATGATCGAGGACGTGTCGGTGTACAAGGCGCGCCTGCGGATGGGCGAAAAGCTCGCCGCGAAGATCCTGCGCGAGCGCCCCGACCACGACATCGATTCGGTGATCCCGATCCCCGACACCTCGCGCACCGCCGGCTCGACGCTCGCCACCGCGCTGGGCGTGCCGTTCCGGGAAGGCTTCGTCAAGAACCGCTACATCGGCCGCACCTTCATCATGCCGGGGCAGGGCCAGCGGGTGCGCTCGGTTCGCCGCAAGCTCAATCCCATCCCGCTCGAATTCCGCAACAAGAACGTGCTGCTGGTGGACGACTCGATCGTGCGCGGCACGACGTCCCGCCAGATCGTGCAGATGGCGCGCGACGCCGGCGCCAACAAGGTGTACTTCGCCTCGGCCGCTCCGCCCGTGCGCTACCCCAACGTGTACGGCATCGACATGCCGGCCCCGGCGGAACTGGTTGCGCACGGCCGCAGCCTCGAGGACATCCGGGAAACCATCGGTGCGGACTGGCTGGTGTACCAGGACCTCCCCGACCTGATCGAGGCCGTCGCCGAAGGCAACCACAAGCTCAAGCACTTCGACGATTCGTGCTTCTCGGGTTGTTACGTCACCGGGGTCGAACCCGAGTACCTGCGGCAACTCGAGTTCGCTCGTTCTGACGAAGCCAAGGCGCAGCGGCGCAGCGCATAGCGGGATCGAGCGACCCGGTGGACAGCCGTTCGCGTCGAGCGTACCGGTGCAGGGCCGGCATCGTCCGCCATGCTCTGCCCGGGCCGTGCGTTTGGCATCGATGATGATGGATCCCGGCCTGCGCCGGGATGACGACGAACGGGGAATTTGCCCATGCCACGCCGACTCGTCGCGTTGTTCGACGGCACCTGGAGCAAGGCGGAGACGCTCACCAACGTCGAGCGTTTCTGGAAGCTGGTCGCGCCGGTCGATGGCGCCGGGCATGAACAGGTCTGCAAGTATTTCGCGGGCGTGGGGGTCAAGGCCGGGATCGAACATTGGCTGGGCGGCGCATTCGGCCTTGGCCTGTCGGGCAATGTCGAGGACGGCTACCAATGGTTGTCGAAGACCTGGCAAGAGGGCGACGAGATCTGGCTGCTCGGTTTCAGTCGCGGTGCCTACACCGCGCGCAGCCTCGGCGGGTTGATCCGCAAGTGCGGCCTTCTGAATCCCGACGACAAGGGCGACGTCCCGAGGTCGGACGTGGACGCGGCCTACGCGCTGTACCGGAACAACCTGCACCCCAATGATCCCGCGATGCAGGCATTCCGCGCCGCCCATTCGCGCGAAGTGCTGATCCGCTTCATCGGCGTGTGGGACACCGTCGGTGCGCTCGGCATCCCCGGCGTCGGCTCGTGGTTCCCGTTCTCGCGCAGCCGCTACGCGTTCCACGACACCGACCTCAGCAAGATCGTCCAGTACGCGTACCAGGCCTTGGCGCTCGACGAGCACCGCGCCGATTTCAAGCCGACCAAGTGGACCCGGCCGGCGGGCACCCTGGCGCCGGGCGAGTCGCACACCGTCTGGAAGCCCGAGCAGATCGAAGTCGAGCAGCGCTGGTTCATCGGCGCGCATTCGGACGTCGGCGGCGGCGAGAAAACCGACGGTGCGGGGCACAGCCCCGACACGCTGCCGGAGATCCCCTTGGCCTGGATGCAGGCCAAGGCCGCCGGTGCCGGGCTCGCTTTCAGCGAGAAGTTCGTGCCCGCCGCAGGCGCGGAACTCGACGTGCCGAACGACTCCTATGCGTCTTTCATGGGCGGCCTCTACAAACTCTTCAGCAAGCCCTACGAGAGGATCCTCGGCGGGGGCATCCGCGAGACCATCGATCCTTCCGTGTGGATGAAGTGGTACGAACAAGCCGTCTACCGTCCGCCCTCGCTGGAGGTGGCGATGGACA
>DASSNH010000053.1:0-8458 GCA_035701405.1 Rhodanobacteraceae bacterium | reverse complement strand
GTGGGCCTTGGCCAGATGCTGGATGGGATAGGCGAGCGGGCGGCGGCCCCAGTCCTCGACGCGGTGCACCTTGCCGCCTTCGCCCTCGACGAGGGCCTTGTAGCGGTCGAGCATGCCGGGCACCTGCTCGCTCTGGTCCGGGTGGACCAGGAACACGACTTCATAATGACGCATTGTGATTCCTCACGGGTGTCGCCAGGGCGCGGGCCATGGCGGGGCAGCCTCCCGACCATTCCGACCGGCGGTGAGGCGAGGGCTTGCGTTCGGCCTGGGCCGTGGACGCAAGAGGCGAAATTCTACGGGGAACGGCGCTGTGGCGCAAGCAGAAGCGGGGCCGGCGGATGGGTGGCATCGGCGCGCTCGAACGGGTCCGAGCGGTTGGAATCTGCACAGAGCCCGAAAACCGGGCCCCGCTACCCGCCCCCAATCCCCTGCTGCTCCACCGTGAAGCTCTCCCCGCAACCGCAGGCCGCAGTGGCATTGGGGTTGTGGAATACGAACCCGGCATTCAGGCCGTCACGCGCGTAGTCGATGCGGGTGCCATCCACGAACGGCAGGGCATTGGCATCCACCACCAGCTTGATGCCGTCGAAGTCGAACACCTTGTCGTCGCCGGTCACCTCGCTGGCGAGATCGACGGTGTAGCCGAAGCCGGAGCAGCCGGTGCGCTTGATGCCGAAGCGCACGCCCGGCGCGGACGGGTGCTTGCCGAGGAAATCGCGCATGCGCGCGGAGGCGTTCGGAGTCAATTCGATGGACATGAAGAATATCTGTTGCGTGTACTAGTAAGTTATTATCGCGCGTTCGTCCTTACATTACATGGTCCATCGAGGGCACGAGTTCAAGCCATGGCAACCCTGAGCGTCCAACAGGCACTCGCTGGCGGCACGCCCGAGGGCGAAGCCGTCGAGGTCCGCGGCTGGGTGCGCACGCGCCGCGACTCCAAGGCCGGATTGTCGTTCGTCAACGTATCCGACGGTTCCGGCTTCGCGACGCTGCAGGTGGTCGCGCCGGCCTCGCTTCCCAACTATGCGAGCGAAGTGCAGAGGCTCTCGGCGGGCTGCGCTGTCGTCGCGCGCGGCAAGCTGGTGCCGTCGCAGGGGAAGGGCCAGGCGTTCGAACTGCAGGCCGACTCGATCGAGGTAACCGGTTGGGTGGACGACCCGGAAACCTACCCGATCCAGCCCAAGCAGCACTCGCCCGAATTCCTCCGCGAAGTCGCGCACCTGCGTCCCCGTACCAACCTGTTCGGCGCGATCTCGCGGGTGCGCCACACGATGATGACGGCGATCCATCGCCACCTGACGGCGGAGGGCTTCTTCTGGGTGAACACCCCGATCATCACCACGTCCGATGCCGAGGGCGCCGGCGACATGTTCCGGGTCTCGACCCTGGACCTCGCCAACCTGCCCCGCGACGACAAGGGTGCGATCGACTTCAGGCAGGACTTCTTCGCCCGCGAAGCGTTCCTCACGGTCTCGGGCCAGCTGAACGTGGAGGCGTATTGCCTCGCGCTCTCGAAGGTCTACACCTTCGGTCCGACCTTCCGCGCCGAAAACTCCAACACGCCGCGGCACCTCGCCGAGTTCTGGATGATCGAGCCCGAAATCGCGTTCGCCGACCTCGCCGACAACGCCGATTGCGCGGAGAAGTTCCTGAAGGCGATCTTCAGAGCGGTCCTGGACGAGCGCGCCGACGACATGGCGTTCTTCGCCGAACGCGTGGAGAAGGACGCCATTGGCCGGCTCGAGAAGTTCATCGCCGCGCCGTTCGAGCGGATCGAATACACCGATGCCATCGAAATCCTGAAGAAGTCCGGCCAGAAGTTCGAATTCCCGGTGGAATGGGGCGTGGACCTGCAGACCGAACACGAGCGCTGGCTCGCGGAACAACACATCGGCCGGCCGGTGGTCGTGATGAACTACCCCGAGCAGATCAAGGCGTTCTACATGCGCCTGAACGACGACGGCAAGACCGTCGCCGCGATGGACGTGCTGGCGCCGGGCATCGGCGAGATCATCGGCGGTTCGCAACGCGAGGAGCGCCTGGACCATCTCGATCGGCGGATGCAGCAGTTCGGCCTCGACCCGGCCCACTACCAGTGGTACCGCGACCTGCGGCGCTACGGCACGGTGCCGCACGCGGGCTTCGGCCTCGGTTTCGAGCGGCTGCTCGTGTACGTCTGCGGCCTGTCCAACATCCGGGACGCGATCCCCTACCCCCGCACCCCGGGACATGCGGAATTCTGAGCAGCGCAGGGTGTCGAACTGGGTAGCCGGTCACGCATCCCGCCCTTGACAGGCCACCAAATCGTCAGATTTCCGCACTACGCTTTCAGGCTTTGTTCATCTGGCCTCCCGACCGCTGACAACGCTTCCGTCGTGCCAAGTTTCCTCCGCACCCTCCTGGCCCTGCTGGCGATCGGCTCGCTCGCCGGCTGCACGCACGCCATCAAGCTCCCGCTGTTCTCCGACAGCGCGCCGCCGCCTTCGCGGGACATGGCCCTGCAGCGCCTCAAGGACGCCACGCCCTGCTGCCACGCCTGGGCCGACCTGCCGTTCCACGACCAACTGCCCGCTGAGCCCCGCGAGTTCACCATCGACAAGTTCAGCCCGGTGGCGGACATCGACGGCAACCGCACGCATTTCTTGACCTTCGACCTGCCGAAGTTCAAGAAGCCCTATCGGGTGGTGTTCCAGACCCAGCCGAGCGCCCGGCACCTCGGCAACAGCTTCCTGCTGGCGCCGACGGTCACCCTGCTCAATGCGGATTACCAACCGCTTTCCAGCACCGACGTGCCGCTGTGCGTCTACATCAACTGGCGCCCCAGCATGTCGGGCGGGTTCGGCGCGGTGACCATCGACAACCCCAATGCCCAATACCTCGTGGTGACCACGTCCACGCAACAATTGGCGGCCACCACGTACTGGGCACAGTCGCCGACCAGCTTCAGCAACGTCAACTTGCCGTCGGCCTCGGCGCTCGCGAGCATCCGGCCGGAGGTGCCGGCGACCAGCGGCACCTTCGACGTGCAGCACGGGCCCGAAGGCACGCTCTATCTCGGGAAAATGACGCCGGCCTACGCCAGCGCGGTCGACAACGGACTTTGTGGCCGGCCGAAGACAGGCGCGGGGCTGTTGCCCGAACTACGCCAGGCACTGCAAAATCTCTGACTCCTCCCCGCGGAGCACCCGATGGACACGAATCTCGCCGGCCGCCACGCGCTGGTGTGTGGCGCCTCGCAGGGGATCGGCCGCGCTTGTGCAATCGAATTGGCTGGCCTCGGCGCCAATGTCACCGCACTGGCGCGCCGCCCCGAGGTGCTTGGGCAACTGGTCGAGGCGCTGCCCCGCATCGACGACTCGCAGAAGCACACGTTCCTCGTCGCCGACACCGGTGACACCGATGGGCTGCAGAGCGCAGTACAGGAACTTGCCGCCCGGCGAGCCGTGCACATACTCGTCAACAATTCCGGGGGGCCGCCACCGGGGCCCGTGCATGGCGCCGAAATCGAGGCGTTCCTCGACGCCTATCGCAAGCACCTCGTCGCCAACCACGTGCTCGCCGAGACCGTGATCCCCGGCATGCAGGCGGCGGGCTACGGGCGGATCGTGAACATCATCTCGACCTCGGTGAAGGAACCGATCCGGGGCCTGGGCGTGTCCAACACCACCCGCTGGGCGGTGGCGAGCTGGGCCAAGACCCTCGCGACCGAACTCGCGCCGTTCGGCATCACCGTCAACAACGTGCTGCCCGGCGCGACCCGGACTCCGCGCATCGAGCAGATCGTCGCGACCCGCGCGCAGAAATCCGGCAACAGCACCGCCGACACCCAGCGCGCAATGGAAGCCGAAACCCCGATGCAGCGCTTCGCCGATCCTTCGGAAATCGCCGCCGCGGTGGCGTTCCTCGCCTCGCCCGCCGCAAGCTACATCACCGGCATCAACCTGCCGGTCGACGGCGGACGCACGCGCTCGCTGTAACCCCGCTCCGTGAGAGTCGATTGGTGCCGAGGTAGGGCATAACCCGCGTAGCGGTTTGCGCCGGAATCGGTGTTTCGAGGCTGGCGGAAGCGCCTATCGGCTAAGCTTGCGCGATGGAAATGCTCACGCTGGCCAACCTGATCGATGGCGAACTCGTGCCGCCGGCGGGCGGGGCCTACCTGGAGGTGTTCGAACCGGCGACCGGCAAGGCGTACGCGCGTTGCCCGGATTCGGATACGCGCGACGTGGAAGCCGCGGTCACCGCGGCCGAACGTGCCGCGCCGGCGTGGGCCGCGCTGCCGAATGGTGAACGCGCACAACACCTCCACCGACTGGCCAATGCGGTGGAAGCGAGGCTCGACGGGCTTGCCCGCGAGGAATCGCGCGACTCCGGCAAACCGGTCGCGCTCGCGCGCCGCGTGGACATCCCGCGCGCGGTCGCGAACCTGCGCTTCTTCGCCGAGGCCATCACCCAATGGCCGGGGGAATCGCACGCGGATGCCCGCGCGGTCAATGTCACGCTGCGCCAGCCACTGGGCGTCGTCGGCTGCATTTCGCCATGGAACCTGCCGCTTTATCTCTTCACCTGGAAGATCGCACCGGCGCTGGCGGCCGGCAACGCGGTCGTGGCCAAACCCTCCGAAATCACGCCCTTCACCGCCTTCCGATTGTCGCAACTGGCAATCGAAGCCGGCTTTCCGCCGGGCGTGCTGAACATCGTGCAGGGCACCGGCCCCGAAGTCGGCGGTGCGATCGTCGGGCATCCCAAGGTCAAGGCGGTGTCGTTCACAGGGTCCACGCGCACGGGCGCCGCGATCGCCGCGGAATGCGCGAAGACGTTCAAGAAGGCGTCGCTGGAGATGGGCGGCAAGAATCCGGCCATCGTCTTCGCGGACGCTGATCTGTCCGACGCGAACCTCGACACCATCGTGCGCTCGGGTTTTTCCAACCAGGGCGAAATCTGCCTGTGCGGTTCCCGGCTGCTGGTCGAACGTTCGATCCATGACGATTTCAGGCAACGCTATCTCGAACGGGTGCGTGCGCTGCGCGTGGGAGACCCCGAAGACGCGCACACCGACCTCGGCGCGCTGGTGTCGAAGCCGCACTTCGAAAAGGTGACGGCGTGCATCGCGCGGGCGCGCGAGGAGGGCGGCAAGGTGCTTGCCGGCGGCGGGACCGTGGACGTGCCCGGCCGTTGCGCGGACGGCTGGTTCGTGGCGCCCACGGTGATCGAAGGATTGCCCCAGGATTGCGCGACCAACCGCGAGGAAATCTTCGGGCCCGTGGTGACGCTGATCCCGTTCGATTCCGAAGACGAAGCCGTTGCGATCGCCAACGGCACGGACTACGGCCTGGCGGCTTCGGTCTGGACGCGCGACCTCGCGCGGGCGCACCGCGTCTCCGAGCGGATCGACTTCGGCATCGTGTGGGTGAACTGCTGGATGCTGCGCGACCTGCGCACGCCGTTCGGCGGCGTCAAGCATTCGGGCATGGGCCGCGAGGGTGGTGTCGACGCGCTTCGATTCTTCACCGAGCCCAAGAACGTGTGCATCGCATTGCAGGAGCGCGCCGGCGCGTAGCGCCGTCTTTTGCCTGGTGCGCCAACGGATTCGCGGTGACACGAATCGCCTGATCGCGGCGGTGGGCCGCTCCTACAATTCGCTACATTGTTTTCATCCGGAGAACGACCGACCATGCCGTCACCACAAGAGCTGCTCGAGAACAACCGCCGCTGGTCGGAGGCGATCCGCGCGCAGGATCCGGGATTCTTCACGAGGCTGTCCAAGCAGCAGACGCCGAAGTACCTGTGGATCGGCTGCTCTGACTCGCGCGTACCCGCCAACCAGATCCTCGGCATCGACCCCGGCGAGGTATTCGTGCACCGGAACATTTCCAACCTGGTATTGCATTCGGACATGAACTGCCTGTCGGTGATGCAGTTCGCGGTGGACGTGTTGCAGGTGGAGCACATCATGATCACCGGGCATTACGGCTGCGGTGGCGTGGCCGCCGCGCTCAAGGGCGACCGGCTCGGCCTGATCGACAACTGGTTGCGCTACATCGGCGATACGCTGGAACGCCACCAGTCCCTGGTGGATGCCGAGCCTCCGGCCCGCCGCCACGACCGTCTGTGCGAACTCAACGTGATCGAACAGGTAGCCAACGCCTGCCACACCACCATTGTGCGCGACGCCTGGGACCGCGGTCAGCAACTCACCGTGCACGGCTGGTGCTACGGGCTTTCGGATGGTCGCATCCACGACCTCGGAATGGATGTCGGGCATTTCGACGCGCTGGACGGCATGTACGTGCAGGCCTTGGCGAGGACGGGCACCGCTCCGGCGTGAGTGATACGCTGCGAGGCGACGCTCCGGGGCGACCTCGGCCATAGCCGCGGAATCCCGGCGCCGCCAGCCGCGCACGCCATGATCCGCTTCCGCACGACCTGCCTCGCCATCCTGCTGTTCGCCGGCATCACGCCGGCGGCGTCCGCGCAACTGCCTTCGGCATGGCGCGAGCGCCAGGTCGAAGCCATGGACAAGTCGGACGCGATCATGAAGCGTGCGCGCAACCGCAACGACCTGCTTGCGCAATACCAGGTGCTGCGCAGCGCCTATTCGTCCGACGGCAGCCCGGCATTCCGCGCGATCTTCGGCCAGTACCTTTCCTGGTACCAAAGCTTCATCGGCGACTACAAGGATGCCGAGCTCGCGTTTTCGATCCAGCAGAAGCGCGAACCCGACGACCATCCATCACCGCTGACGCAGCCGGGCTGGCACGCGGTGCCCGCGCTCGATTACCTCCCGCGACTCGCGAGGAAATATCGCGTGGTGTTCCTCAACGAGGCGCACAACATCGCGCTGACCCGCACCCTCACCGTGCGACTGCTCAAGCCGCTCCGGGACGCGGGCTTCGACGTGTTCGCGGTCGAAACGCTCTACCACTCGGATGTCGCGGCGCTCGGCAAGCGCGGATACCCGATCGCTGGCAGCGGCTTCTACACGCGCGAACCGATCTACGCGGAAATGGTGCGGACCGCACTGAAGCTCGGCTACAAGGTGGTCGCCTACGAAGCGGATCCCGACCACACGGGCGATGCACGCGAGGCGCAGCAGGCGGAGAACCTCTGGAAGATCCTCAGGGGCGATCCGGACGCGAAGATCGTGGTCAACGCCGGCTACGCGCACATCCAGAAGGAGGGAAAATTCCTGGGCGCGCAATCCATGGCGGAGCACTTCATGGAGGACAGCGGCATCACGCCGCTCTCGATCGAGCAAACCATCATGATCCCGCACCAGGAGAACGCGATGGATCATCCGGATTACGGGGCGATCACCCAGGCACTCCACCCGGCGCAACCGGTCGTCTTCATCGACAAGCATGCCACGCCGTGGTCGCTGCGTCCCGGCTACGACGCCAGCGTGATCTTTCCCGAAGAGCGCTTCGTCCACGGGCGCCCGACCTGGCTGGCGCTGTGGGGCGCCCGCGTGCCCTACGCGGTGAATGGCACGGTCTGCCACAACCAGTGGCCGTGCATGGTTGCGGCGCGTTACGCCGACGAAGGCGATGACGCGATTCCGGCCGACCGCATGGTGCTCGACCCCGTTTCGCTGATGACCATCGACGACATCAAGGTCACCAGCGGCAATTACAGTATCCCCACCGGCCAGCTTTACCTGCGGCCCGGCCATCGCTACCGGATCACCGTCAGCGACGAGCAGGGAAAGATCATCGGCGGCACCACTATCGGGGTGGGCAACCCTTCGGCCGCCGCTTCCCCGGGAAACGCGCCTGGGCCTGATGTGCCGTCCACGCCCTGCGCTGCGGGCGGGAATACCATCGATACGCCTTGCCGCAACGCCACGACACATCCATGAACGAAACGATCCGCACCGCATCCGCGCCCGCACCGGTCGGCGCCTACCCGCATGCACGGCGCGTGGGCGATTTGCTCTTCCTCTCGGGCATCGGCCCGCGCACGCCCGGCAGCAACGCCATCCCCGGCAACGTTTACGACGGCGACAAGCTGGTCGGGCACGACATCGTGGCGCAGGCACGGCAAGTGTTCGCCAATGTGCGCGCCGTGCTGGAAGCTTCGGACGCGCACTGGGAGGACCTGGTGGACGTCACCGTATTCCTCACCGACATGGCGGGCGACTTCGAGGGCTACAACGCCGCCTGGGCGGAGTACTTCCCGGACCCGGCCACGGCGCCCTGCCGCACCACCCTCGGCATCACCGCCCTGCCGACGCCGATTGCGATCGAGCTGAAGTGCATCGCGCGGGCAGGCCCCGCGTAGGTCGGAACCCGTGCAGCGGCGTCCGCCAACAGCCGCATCGGTGGAAACGGCTTCGCCGGTTCCCCCCGATCCCTATTCCGGGTCCTTTTCGCGGCGAACCCGGACCGGCGGCAGCCCGACGATGTCGTAGGTCGCCGAGGCGATGCCGATGCCGGCGGCATCGAAGGCCTGCATG
>DASSNH010000052.1:0-4415 GCA_035701405.1 Rhodanobacteraceae bacterium | reverse complement strand
GGCGCGATCCCGGACATCCGGATCAGCTCGACCAGCCGCAAGCATCTCGCCAAGCTGATGGCACTCTCCTGCATCATTCGCGACCCCGGACGCTTCCACGTGAAATTGCCCGATCCGGTGCCGGCGGATCGCCTGCAGGCGGTGGAGGTACCGGGCGGCGTCGAATTGCGCGCGATCGCCGACATGGCGGGCGTATCCGAGAGCAAGCTTCAGGCCCTGAACCCAGGCTACCTCGGCGGCCGTATCCCCAGCCACAGCCCGGGAAAACTCCTGCTGCCGGCGAACGCAGCCGAGACGCTGGCGGCAGCGTTGGCGAACGATGCATCGGGATCGATCGCCCATGCCGACAGCCACGGGCGGGCTCCCGATCCCGGCCATGGTCCCCAACCGCCGGCCGAAACTTCGCCGCTACCGCAGGGCACCGACCCCGCCAGTGCGCAGCGCGAACACGTCGTGCGCAAGGGCGAGACGCTATGGTCGATCGCCCACCGCTACCACGTCACCATCGCCGAGCTGAAGCGCTGGAACCACCTGGACGGCGACGGCATCCGTCCCGGCGAGGCATTGCGCGTGGGTAGCCAGCCGTAGCGCGGCGGAGCGCCCGTACAATGGCGCCTTCGACTTTCCGAACGGAGTACCGCGGACATGGGTTTCCTCGAAGGCAAGCGCGCCCTCGTCACCGGCATCCTCAGCAACCGCTCGATCGCGTGGGGAATCGCGCAGGCGATGCACCGCGAAGGCGCCGACCTCGCCTTCACCTACGTCGACGAAAAACTCCGCAGCCGGGTGGACGAAGCGGCGACCCAGCTCGGCTCCGACATCGTGCTGCCGTGCGACGTCAGCCGTGACCAGGACATCGAGACGCTATTCGAAAACCTCGGCAAGCGCTGGAATGGCCTGGATATCTTGATCCACTCGATCGGTTTCGCGCCGCGCGAGGCGATCCAGGGTGAATACCTCGACGGCCTCAACCGCGAGAACTTCCGGATCGCCCACGACATCTCCAGCTACAGCCTCGCGGCGCTGGCCAAGGCCGCGCGGCCGATGATGAAGGGCCGCAACGGCGCGATCCTCACCCTCACCTATCTCGGTGCCCAACGCGCGCTCGCGTCGTACAACGTGATGGGACTCGCCAAGGCCAGCCTCGAGGCCAACGTACGCTACCTCGCCTACAACCTCGGCCCCGACGGCACCCGCGTCAACGCGATCTCGGCCGGCCCGATCAAGACCCTCGCCGCCGCCGGCATCGCCGGCTTTCGCAAGATGCTCGACCACGTCGAGCACGTCGCACCGCTGCGCCGCAGCGTCACGATCGAGGAAGTCGGCAACGCCGCCGCGTTCCTGTGCTCCGACCTCGCCTCCGGCATCACGGGCGAGGTGACCTACGTCGATGCGGGCTACAACACCCTGGGGATGGCCGGCCTGGAGCTGTGAAGAAGACGGGAAACAATCCTCGCGACTCGAGTGCTCTTGCAGGTTGGCGCTGAGCGCAGCGAAGCCCAACGCGGTTCGCAACTCCCACCCGCCGTTCACGACCTGCGGCACCATTCGAGCGCCGATACCGCTTTGGGCTTCTCCCGGAGCAAGTCCGGGATCAACCCAACCTACAAAAGCGGGCGCGACACGCGCTGCGCTCGCTCAGACGGAAAACGAAACGAGAGGTGGGGTTTCGTCTCTTCGTCTTCAGGCGCCCGTTACAGACGCTGCTTGGCGAGCTCGATCTTGGCGTGGTCGCGCAGGATGTCGATGAATTCCTGCATGTCGGCGCCGCCGTAGGCGCGCGCCATCTGCTCGCGCAGGAATGCCTGCGCTTCCTGCGGCACCGTCGAGGGATCGCCAGGCGTCACCGAATGCAGCACCACCAGTGCGTAATGCCCGTTCTCCATCGGCACCAGCGCCTTGGTCTCCGCGCCCTTCGCCGGGTGCGCCAGCTTGAATACCGCCGTGACGAGGTCCGGATCGATGCCTTGCGCGTTGCGGATCACGCCGGATTTCTGCTGCACGTCTTGGCCGGCCGCCTTGGCCAGAGTATCCAGCGATGTGCCGCCTTTGAGCTCGCCGAACGCCTTTTCCGCGAGTGTTTTGGCCGAGGCATCCACGCGCTGCTGGACGATCTCATGGTGGATCTGGTCACGGACCTGGTCCAACGGCTTGGGCGCGGCCGGAATGTGCTTGTCCACGTGGATCACGACCATGTGGTCGTCGCCGAGGTCGATCGGGTCGGAGGTGTTGCCCTGCACCAGCACCATGTCCGAAAACGCCGCCTTCACCACCTTCGGGTTCGCGGCGATGCCACTCTTGCCGCCGTCGCGCCCGAACAGCGGCGTCGTCTGGACGGTCAACCCGAGCTTCTGCGCCGCCGGTTTCAGCGAAGTCGGATCGTTGTAGATCATGTCGGTGAGCTTGTTGCCGACATCCTGGTAGGTGTCCTTGCGCGCGTCCTTCTTCGCCTCGGCGGCCAGCTGGTCCCGCACCTCGGCGAAGCTCTGCGAATGCCCTTCGCGCAGGTCGCGCACATCGATGATGTGGTAACCGTCCGAGGTCAGCACCGGATCGGAAATCCCACCCTTCTTCATCTTGTCCAGCGCGGCCTGGAATTCCGGACCCGCATCGCCCTTGGACAGCCAGCCGAGGTCGCCGCCCTGCCGCTTGGAGCCCAGGTCATCGGAATATTCTTCGGCCAGCTTGGCGAAATCGGCGCCGGGCGCCTTGGCCAGCGCCTCGACCTTCCTGGCCTTGGCCAGCGCGGCCTGCTTGTCGGCGGCGCTCGCCTTGGGCGGCAGCTTGATCAGGATGTGCGCAACCTCCCACTGCGGCGGACTCACGAACCGCGCCTTTTCCTTGTCGTAACGCGCCTCGAGGGCCTTGTCGCTCAAGTCCGGGGTGACCTTCATGGTCGCGGCATCGAGATCGATGTAATTGACCGCGACCTGCTCCGGCGTCATGAACTCGGATTGGTGCGCCTTGTAGTAGCCGGCGATTTCCGCATCGCTGACGTTGCCCTGCTCGGGCGTGGGCGCCGGCGGCGGCAGGTCCACGAAACTGAAATCGCGTTGCTGCAGTTCCAGCCGCAGGAAGGCTTCGGCTTCGGCCTTGGTGGCGAAGGCAGTGGCGATGATCGCTTCGGGCAACTGGCGGGTGGCGAGGTCGGACCGCACCTCGTCCTCGAACTGGTCGGCGCTCTTGCGCTGCTGCGCGAGCCACGCGAGGTAGGAGCTGGTATCGAATTTTCCGTTGACCTGGAAGACCGGATACGACGCGATCTGCTCGCGAACGGCAGCGTCCGGCACCTTGATCCCGAGCTGGTCATTCTCGTTCAACAGGAGCTGCCGGTTGACGACCTGCTTGAGCACGGCCTCCTTGACCTCCGGCTTCTGGAAGTCCGCGGGATCCATGGTGTTGCCCGGCGAATTCAACTGCTGCTGCCGGTAGTTGTTGAACGCGGTGGTGAAATCCTGCTGCGAGATTTCGTGGCCATCGACCTTGGCCACCCAGGTCGCGTTGCTTTGGCTGAAGTAGCCCTCGATGCCGAAGAACAGGAACGCAACGACCACCAGGACGCCGAAGATCGCGATGACGATCCAGCTCTTGAACATGTTGCGGATGGCTTGCAGCATGGGGTACCGCCGTGACTGTCGAATCGAATGAACCGGCAATTGTAAGCGAAGCCGGTCGCTCGCGTGGGGGATTGGTGGGTGCTGAGGGGATCGAACCCCCGACCCTCTCCGTGTAAAGGAGACGCTCTACCGCTGAGCTAAGCACCCCCGCTCCAATCGATACCGCATCGCGCGCAGCGCGATTATCACTCCCCCTCTCCCTCCGGAGAGGGCACGGAGTGAGGGTACGGTGCTTGCGCGACATTCGGCGCTTCGCGATTCCGAACCCTCACCCGGCGCTCCGCGCCACCCTCTCCCGGAGGGAGAGGGCAATTCCGGCAAAGCCGCGACACGTTTTCCCGCGTCAGCCACGACGCGGCTTCCGCGAGCGGCACATCCATGTGCCGCACATCTTGCGGGACCACGTGCGCGATGTGTTCCTGGTCCCGAAACGCGGCGGCCGACGCGATGCGCCGGCCGCCGGAAAACATGCACACGACCGACGGAATGCCGGCCGAAGGCGAAGCTCAGTTCAGCGCATCCTTCAACGCCTTGCCTGCCTTGAACGCCGGCACCTTGGACGCCTTGATCTTGATGGTGTCTCCGGTGCGCGGGTTGCGGCCCGAACGGGCGGCGCGCTTGCGCACCACGAAGGTACCGAAGCCGACCAGCGACACATCGTCGCCCTTCTTGAGCGCACGCTTGATCTGGTCCGTCACGGCATCGAGTGCACGTCCGGCGTCGGCTTTCGACAGATCGGCGTGGTCGGCAATTGCATTGATCAATTCAGCTTTGTTCATGGAGACTCCCTCTTGGGTT
>DASSNH010000051.1:0-6750 GCA_035701405.1 Rhodanobacteraceae bacterium | reverse complement strand
GCAGGACAAGGTCTACGACGCCGGCACCGCTGGCATTGCGACCTTGAGCAGCAGCGGCGTGCTCACCGGTGACACGGTGGACTTCGACTACGGCACGGCGACCTTCGCCGATGCCAACGCCGCGACCGGCAAGACCGTGAGCGTCAGTGGCATCACCAAGACCGGCACCGATGCGGGCAACTACACCATCAACGCCACGGCGACCACCACGGCCGACATCACGCCATTCGTGCTGAACCTGTCGGGCACGCGCGTCTACGACAGCACGGCCGGTGCGGACGCCAGCCTGTTCGGCGACAATGGCGTGCTGGACGGCGTCAATGGCGAGCGCCTGACGCTGTCGGGCGTCGGCACCCTCACCGACAAGAATGTCGCGGAGCAAAAACCATTCGCTTCCACGGCTGGTTTCACCTTGGCCGGCAATGGCACGACTTTGGCCTCCGACTACACCCTGGTCGGCGGCAGCGACTGGGTCACGATTACGCCGGCGACGCTGGCGGTGACTGGCACAAAAGCCACCGATCGCACCTACGACGGAAGCCGCGTCGACGCGCTTTCCGGGGCGGTCCTTGCGGGGCTGCTCGGTAACGACGATGTCACCCTCGGGAACGCCGCGTCGGGCCTGTTCGCCGATGCGAACGCCGGTACAGGCAAGGCGGTGACCACGTCCATGACGATCGATGGCGAGGATTCCGGCAACTACGTGTTGCAGCAACCAATGGGACTGGTGGCGGACATTGCTCCGCGTCCCGTCACGGTGACCGCGACTGGTACCGACAAGATGTTCGACGGCAACACCACCGCCACGGTGACGCTGGCGGGCGAGGGCGTGGTGTCGGGCGACGAGGTCGGCTTCAGCCACGAAGCGGCCAACTTCTCCGACAGCAACGTCGACGACGACAAGGCGGTGACGGTGACGGGGATCCGCCTGACCGGCGCCGATGCAGCCAACTACGTGCTGGTCGACCCGGTCGCCACGACGACCGCCAGCATCACCGGAGCCCAACTTTCGGCGTTCGGTGTCGACAACGGCGTGCTTGCCTATTTGCAGAGTCCCATTCGCCCGGCTTCCGTCGCGACGCCGTACGGTTTGGCCATCCAGCATGGCGAGGGTTCCTTCACCGGCAACCGCAAGCTGCTGCATCGACCGATCGAGCGCCACCGCACCCGTCCGGACTTCACTTCCGGCATGGCGCTGAAAGTGGTCGACGGCGGCGTGCGCATGCCTGCCAAGGGAGCGCGCTGACATGTCGCAGCGCACCCGCTCCCTATTTTCCGTCCTGCATTCGAACGGAACCTGCGACATGAAGTCATTCCACTCCCTGCGCAGGGGCCTGTTTGCCGTCACCGTCTCGCTGGCTCTCGCCGGTACCGTGCAAGCCCAGCAGGCTCCCACGGTGCCGTCGCAGCTTCCGAATGCCGGGGAACTGCTGCAGCAGGTGCCGCGCCAGCCGGAGTCCGCGCCGTCCTCGGACCTCGACCTGCGGATGCTGCATGTGCAACGCCGACCGGTGCATGACGTGCACGCCTTTCTGGTGAAGCGAATCCGGATTACCGGCAACACGCTGCTGCCGACCAGCACACTGCACGCCCTCGTGTCCGACAGCGAAGGGCACAGACTCACGCTGGGTGACCTTCAGGACCTGGCCGACCGCATCAGTGAGGCCTACCACGCGGCCGGCTATCCGCTCGCCCGCGCCTACGTGCCGGCGCAGACGCTGCGCGACGGCGTGGTGAAGATCGACGTGGTGGAGGCGCGCTACGGAAAGATCGTGCTGCAGAACCACAGCAGCGTTTCGGACAAGACGCTGCGCAAGGTTCTGGCGCCGCTGCAACCGGGGCAGCCGGTCGCGAATCGCCCCTTGGAGCGCAGCCTGCTGCTGCTCTCGGACGTTCCCGGCGCAACGGCCAGTTCCGTGGTGCGTCCGGGCGACCAGCCCGGCACTTCCGATCTGGTGGTCGATGTCACCGCCGCGCCGCGTTATACCGGCACGATCGGCGTGGACGATTTCGGCAACCGCTATACCGGTCGCGCCCGGGTCAACGGCGGCTTCGATGTCAACGGCCTGTTGCATCGTGGTGACCTGCTGCAGCTCGGTGCAGCGAGTTCCGGTGGCGGCATGAGCTACTTCCAGGGCGGCTACCGGATGCTCCTCGGCGGGCAGGGCACCACCTTGCGCGCTGGCGTGTCGACCCTGCATTACCACCTGCGACACGGATTGGAAGCGCTCGACGCGCACGGGTCGGCGCTCGTCGGCAGCCTGGCGTTGGCCCATCCGTTCATCCGCAGCACCGCCGGCAATCTCTATGGCCAGATCGAGTTCGATCGAAAGTTGCTGAAGGACGACATCGAGGCTGCCCTGCTGCACAACGATCGCCATTTCGACGTAGGGTCGGCGATGCTCGCCGGCGACCAGCGTGATGTCCATGGCATCACCAATTTCCGCATCGGCGTCTCGCACGGCAAGGTCGACTTCACCGACAGCCTCGCCGAAGTCATCGATCAACTGACGGCGCGTACCGCAGGAGGGTATTCGCGTTACGTCGTATCGGTGTCGCGCCTGCAGCAACTCGATCCGGCCAACGCGATCTACGTGGGCTACAACCGCCAGTGGGCCAGCAAAAACCTGGACACGTCCGCGCAGTTCTTCCTTGGCGGGCCGGACACGGTGCGCGGCTATGACACGGGCGCGCTGTCCGGCTCGCAAGGCGATCTTCTGACCGCCGAATTTCGCCACGATTTCCATCTGCCCAGCATGCCGGGGCGCTGGCAGGCCACGTTGTTTGCCGATACCGGCCGCGTCGAGGTCTACAAGGACGCCTTCGTCGGCGGCGTGAACAGCGGTCGCGCCAGCAGCGCTGGCGTCGGCCTTCACTGGGCGACGCCGGGCGAATGGTTTGTCGATGTCAGCGCATCCAGTCCCATCGGCGCCACGCCGGCATTGCTGGACGCTGCCGACGCCGGGACGCGATTGTGGGTGCAGGTACGCAAGGGGTTCTATTGATTGCTGCGGCCTGGCGCCGCGGTAGCAACGGCAGCAGTCGGCCGGGCGTTCGTCCGGTGCGAACGCTTGCTGGCGCCGTGTGAAGGCTTGCGTCGACGCCGGGTGGGCAGTTTCGCGCATTGGCTATACTTCCGCGATGCCGGAGTTTCATCGCACCTGTTTTGCATTTCGAGGGACGCTGCCGCGTTGTGCATCGGCCGTCCCGCGATCCATGGGAACCCTGCCGCATGAGTGACCGCGCGTCGGCCACCGGCAGGTTGTTTGTCGTTGCGGCGCCTTCGGGCGCGGGCAAATCCACACTGGTGAACGCGTTGCTCGCGCGCGAGCCCGGTATCTCGTTGTCGATTTCGCACACCACGCGCGCCCCGCGGCCGGGCGACGTGGACGGCGTGCAGTACCACTTCGTGGACCGCGCGACCTTCGCGAAGATGGTGGCGGAAGGAGAGTTCCTCGAACACGCCGAGGTGTTCGGCAATGGTTATGGCACTTCGCGGGGCGCGGTCGAGCCGGTGCTCGCGGCGGGGCGCGATGTGCTGCTGGAAATCGACTGGCAGGGAGCGGCGCAGGTGCGCCGGGCCATGCCGGAATGCGTGTCCATCTTCATCCTGCCGCCATCGTGCGCGGAGCTGGAACGCCGCCTGCGCGCGCGGGCGTCTGACGCGGAGGCGACCATCGCCCGGCGGCTGGCCGAATCGCGCGAGGAAATGTCGCACGCGCACGAATTCGATTGCGTGATCGTCAACGACGTGTTCGAGGACGCGCTGGCGCAGTTGCAGGCGATCGTGCATGCGGTGCGGTCGGGCGAGCCGCTGCCGCAGGACGGGCACCCGGGCTTGCTTGCCGAGTTGCTCGGGCAGGGCTGACTTTGCGGTAAGCTGCTGCGACGGCGGGGGTCGCCGGTTGTCCATCCCGGGGAGAATGACCATGCGTTTTGGTCCCGTGCGCGCGCTCGGATTCGTCGTGCTGATGGTTGCCGCGATCGCATGGATACCGCGTGCGCAGGCGGGCCAGGTCTCCCCATGCAAGGCTCCGGCGTGGGCGCCTTCGTCAATGCCGGGTTTCGTGATTGCCTCCTGCGACAGCAAGGCCTGGGATTCGACGGATCTGGATCTGCCTGCCGGCAGCAAGACGATCGCGGGCCGGCGCACGGAAGTGAACTACGCGCTGAAGGACCAGAGCAAGGACCCGAGCGCCGCGGCGGCGCGCGATTTCCATATCGCCGCCGGCAAGCGGGCCGGGGCGACACTTGCCTCCGATCCCACCGACAGTTGGAAAGCCATCCTTACGCAGAAGACGCCGCAAGGCGAATACTGGTACGTCTACACGCACGGCAGCGGCAACGACGAATCCACCACGTCCTATACGTTGACTACATGGAAGATCGTGCCACTGCAGCAGGCCGTAATCGCGCAGCCGATGAAAGCTTCGCTTCCGGCGCCGGGCGGGGCATGCGGCGATCCGCCCTGGCTGATGGAACAGTTCGCGTATTTCAAGGCGGACTCGTGCGAGGCCAAGGCCTGGGATCAGGTGAAGCTCGACCTGCCTTCGGGCGAAAAGACTCTGGAAGGGCGCCGGCTCACGGTGAACTACAAGCTCACCGATGAAAACAAGGACCCGGTCGCTTTCGCGGTGCAGAAGAACTACATCGCCGCGCTTCGGAAGATCGGCGCAAAGCTCATGAGCGATCCCACGAACGGGTTCGAAGCCACGCTGATGCAGAAGACGCCGGCGGGCGAGTTCTGGTACCTCTACAAACACGGCAGCGGCAACGAGGAATCCACGGGCGCGTATTCGCTGACCACGGTGGACGTGGCGCCGTTCCCGCAGGTGGTGGTGGCGCAACTGCCGCAGGGCGCGCTGCTGGACGACATGCAGGGCAAGGGTTGCAAGAGCCCGCCATGGCTGGTGAAGCAGTTCGACTACTACAAGCTCACCGATTGCAGCAAGCGCGATCTCGATTCGATCACGCTGGACCTGCCTTCCGGCCAGAAAACACTCGCCGGGCGTTTCCTCGAATTGAACTACACGCTCATCGACGAGAAGAAGGATGCGTCGGCGCTCTACGTGCAGAAGAATTACGTCAATGCGCTGGAGAAGATCGGCGCCAAACTCGTGTCCGACCCCGAAGACGCCAACCAGGCGGTGCTGACGCAGAAGGTGCCGCAGGGTGAACTCTGGTACATCTACGAGCATACGGGTGGCAACGAAGAATCCACCGGTTCGTATTCGCTCACCGCGCTGCAGATCGGCGGGCCACCGCCGAGGGCCTGCAAGCTCGAGGTGTACGGCATCAATTTCGACTTCAACAAGGCCGGCATCAAGCCGGAATCGGAGCCGGTACTGAACCAGATGCTGGCGTTGTTCACCGCCGATCGCGCGTACAAGGCGGAAGTGGGCGGGCATACCGACAATGTCGGCGGCAAGGCTTACAACATGAAGCTCTCCGGGCAACGCGCCGAGGCGGTCAGGGCCTGGTTGGTGGGACACGGCGTTGCAGCGGATCGGCTGACCAGCCACGGTTATGGCTTCAGCCACCCGCTGGTGCCGAACAACTCGGACGCCAATCGTGCGAAGAATCGCCGGGTCGAACTGAAGCGGCAGGACTGCCACACCTGAATTGGGTGTTGGCGGACCGGGGGAAGCGACTTGGCCGCCGGGTTGGCCTGCGCTAACGTAGCGCGCTTATGCCGCAAGCCCACGCACAATCCGACAACAGCGCGCCGATGGTGCAGGTGCGGCACCTGCGCACACGGCTCGGTGGCAAGGTGATCTTCGACGGGCTGGACCTCGAGGTGCCGCGCGGCAGCGTCACCGCGGTCATGGGACCGTCGGGCACCGGCAAGACCACGCTGCTCAGGCACCTGACGGGGCAGTTGCGGCCTGATGCGGGAAGCGTGCGGGTCGATGGCGAGGAAGTCACGACGCTGTCGCGGCGCGCGCTGTTCGGCTTGCGCGAACGGATCGGCTTCCTGTTCCAGAACTCCGCGCTGCTGACCGACTTCAGCGTATTCGAGAATGTCGCGTTTCCTCTGCGCCAGCACACGCGGCTGGGCGAAGAATTGGTGCGCAACATCGTGCTGACCAAGCTCCAGGCGGTCGGCTTGCGCGGCGCGGCGAACCTGATGCCGAGTGAACTCTCGGGCGGCATGGCGCGGCGCGTGGCGCTGGCGCGGGCGATCGTGTTCGACCCGATGCTGATCCTCTACGACGAGCCATTCGTCGGGCTCGATCCGATCGCGTTGAACCAGGTGCTGCGCCTGATCCGCACCCTCAACCAGACGCTCGGAATCACCTCGATCCTGGTCGCGCATGAACTCGCGGCGGTCCGCCAGGTGGCCGACCGCGTGTACCTCATCGCCGGCGGCAAGCTGGTGGCCGAGGGTGCCCCGGACGAGCTTGCGCATCGCGACTCGCCATGGACGCGGCAGTTCTTCGGCGGCGAGGCGGACGGCCCGGTGCCGTTCCATTATCCGGCGCCCGACTTCGCATCCCAACTCGGTCTGGCGGAATCGCCGCGATGAACACGAACCTGCGCCGCAACTGGCTGGTCCAGGGGATCGCCTCGGTCGGCGAATGCGGGTTGTTCTTCGTCGCGATCCTCGGTGCACTGCCCAAGAGCCTGCGCTACTGGCGCGAGACGTGCCGGCAGGTCTGGTTCGTCGGCGCGATGAGCCTCGTGATCGTGATGACCTGCGGGCTTTTCGTCGGCATGGTGCTGGCGCTGCAGCTTTACTACACGTTGTCG
>DASSNH010000050.1:0-4913 GCA_035701405.1 Rhodanobacteraceae bacterium | reverse complement strand
TAGCGGCCACCCGCCATCAGCGCCGCCAGCACCAGCCAGAACGCTGCGTGCCACCAGCGCCGGTCGCGCAGGTTGAACCATGCCGCCCCGGCCAGGAACAGCGCGATCAGCCAGTAGGCGTGCTCGATCTTCAGCATGCTGTTTGAAATCCACGGGTCATCGTACCGAGCTCTCCTTCCGCGGTCATTCCCGTCGGTCCGTGCCCAGCAGGTTTTGTCGTTCGTTCGGGGATCCGTCCGGGCGCGGACCCGCGAAAGCCGTGGAGCCAGTAGTCATGTTCCTTATCCGGCGCGCGAACAGCACCGTTCGAATCGAGTGGATGACGAACGCCGCGACCGCGGTCGGCAGCGCCCACAGGGCGATCTGCAGCGGCTCGAGTTCGATGCCGTGCTGCGAATAGAAGCCCTGGATCAGCAGCACCGCGCCCAGCGCGATGAACACGTCCTCGCCGAAGAACAATCCAATATTGTCGGTCCCGGCACTGAACGCCCTGACGTCGTTGCGTTCCTCGTCATCCAGCGGCTGGCCGCGCTGTTCGGCGGCGGCCTCGGCCATCGGCGCCAGTAAAGGACGTACCGTCTGGGCCTGGCCGGCGACGTTGGTCAGCCCGAGCATCGACAGGATCTGGCGAAGGCCGAGGTAGGCTATCAGCAATCTCGAGAGGGTCAGGCCGCGCAGATTCGAAATCCAGTTGCGCGCGTGCTCGCGCAGCCCCGCGCGTTCCAGCACCCCGATCGCCGGTAGCGTCAGCACGAACAGGAGCAGTGCCCGTTCGGACACGAAGCTGTTGCCGATCAGCGCGAGGATGTCGCCGATGGACTTGCCCGCGGCGAGCCCGCTGACGATCGCCGCTGCGACCACCACCGGTACCGGGTTGAAGCGCAGCGCGAAGCCGATGACGATCACCAGCACGCCGAGCAACGGCAACCAGTGCATCATGCCGGGCGTTCCATGGCATCGACGTTCAGGCCGGCGTTTTCCAGGGCGCGCCGCAACACCTTCGCGAACCCGGCCGCACCGGCGCGGTCGCCATGCACACACAGCGTATCGGCCTCGATGCGGATGCGCGTGCCATCGAGGGCGACCGCCTCGCCGCGCATCGCAATGGACAGCGCCTGCGCTACGGCGGCCTGCGGATCTTCGATCACCGCGCCGGCCTCTGAACGCGGTGCCAACGAGCCATCACCCTGGTAGCGGCGGTCGCAGAAGGCCTCGCGCAGCACCGGCAAGCCGGCATTCCGTCCGGCCTCGATGAGCGCGCTTCCCGCGAGTCCGACCAGGATCAGCGTGGGGCTGAAGTCGCGGACCGCGCACGCAACCGCATCTGCCAGCCCGGCGTCGCGTGCGGCCATGTTGTAGAGGGCGCCATGCGGCTTGACGTGGTGCAGCTTTCCGCCCCCGGCTTTGGCGAAGGCGTGCAAAGCGCCCACCTGGTACAGCGTCTGCGCGTACGCCTCGCCGGGATCGATTCGCATCTCGCGGCGTCCGAAACCTTGCAGGTCCGGCAGCGACGGATGCGCGCCGATGGCGACGCCGTTTCCGATGCATAGCGCAATGGTTCGCCGCATCGTGAGGGGATCGCCGGCATGGAAGCCGCAAGCGATATTGGCCGACGTGATCCACGGCATCACCCCGGCGTCGTCGCCCATGCGCCAGGCGCCGAAGGATTCCCCGAGGTCGGCATTGAGGTCGATGGATTTCACGGGAGTAGGAGTAGGGGCCGGGAATCGCTGATTTTATTCGTCATCCCGGAATACTCGCGCCATCGATGGCGCTCGCGCTGCGCGCCGCCTGTTCGGTTCGCGTTTGCAATTTTGCAAACGCAGTCGCGGCGCGATATCCGGGATCCAGAGTCGTTGCTTCAATGCCTGTCTCCTCGAGACAGGCGGTGGCGGATTGCGGCTTCCAGTTCATCGAGGGCGCGTTCGCGTTTGCGCAGCGCGTCCGATGCCTCGTCCATCGTGCATGCGCGGAAGCGTAACGCATCGCCGGGACGGAGTTGCGCGAGTCGCGGGATGTCCACCGCCGCGATCGTTCCCAGCCGCGGATAGCCGCCGCTGACCGGACACTCGGGCCCGAAGGCGATCGGTTGTCCGGAGGGCGGCAACTGCAGCAGTCCCGGAACGAATCCTTCGCTGATCATCTCGATGGGAGCGGAACACTCGAGGGTTGGGCCCGCCAAGCGCACGCCCACGCGATTTGAATCGGTATGTACCGTAAAATCATCTGAAAACAGTTGCTTGCGCGATATGGTTGTAAGCCGGTCGAGGTGATTTCCCGGCAACAGTCGCAGCGGTTTGCTCGAATCTTCGAAATACCAGGGGCGCGGATCGAGCCGCCATTTGGGTGTTGCGGGTTCGGCATCGCCTGTGTCGGTTCCGCTGGCGAGCGTGTCGCCCACGCCCAGCGGCCTTCCCGAGTGCGGACCCAATTCCGCGTTGAGGTCGGTGCTGCGGCTGCCCAGCACCGGTTCCACGTCGACGCCGCCGCCCACGCCCAGATAGCTGCGACAGCCGGCGCGGACCGCGCCCAAGGTCACCGATGCGCCGGCGGGAACGAACACGGGCGCCCACATGGGGCATTCGGTTCCCTCGAGGTCGATCGCCATCGGCGCGCCCGTAACCGCGATCCATGTGCCCGCGTCGAACCGCAGCGTCGGTCCCAACAGCGTCATTTCCAGGCCGCACGCATCGCCCGGGTTGCCGCACAGCGCGTTGGCGATGCGCATCGCGGGCACATCGAACGCGCCCGCCCGGCCGATGCCCAGGTGCGCATGGCCGGCCCGGCCCAGGTCCTGCAGGGTGGTCAGCAGCCCCGGCTTGACGACTTCAATCGCCACTCGTGTGCCCGGCGAGTTTCGCGAATTCGTCACGGCCGATCGCACGAAAGCGCACGCGGTCGCCCGGCGCGAGCAGGCAAGGTGGCGCCCTTGCAGGGTCGAACAGGCTCAGCGGCGTGCGACCGATCAATTGCCAGCCGCCCGGCAATTCGCGCGGATAGATGCCGGTCTGCGCGCCGCCGATCGCGACCGAGCCGGCTGGGACGCGGGTGCGCGGGTCCGCACGCCGCGGCATCGCGAGCGCGGGGTCGAGGCCTAGCAGGTAAGGGAACCCCGGTGCGAAGCCGATCATCGCGACGGTGTATTCGGCTGCCGTGTGGCGTGCGGTCACCTCGTCCGGCGACAATTCCGCGTGTTTCGCGACGGCTTCGAGGTCGGGACCGTGATCGCCTCCGTAGCACACCGGAATGGCGACCATGCCGGTGCTCGCGCCGGGCGGGGAATCATGTTTTGACTCCTCATCCCGGCGCAGGCCGGGGTCCAGTGTTTCGGCGGTCGCGGCGCGCAAGGCTTCGGCCAATTCCTCATGGGATCGGGTGCATGGATCGAACCGCACCAGGAGCGTCGCATAGGCCGGCGCGATGTCGACAACGCCCCGCAACGCTGCTACCCGCAATGCCCGCGCGGCTGCATGCACCCGTGCATTCGTCGCGAGGTCGATAGCTTCGCCGAAGCGCAGCAACAGCGTGTCCTCGGCCAACGCCTCGATCGCGAATTCCATGGTCACGATGCCGACCGGAAGCGAGTGACCAGGGCATCACGCGCGTCCGCGGGGTAACGTCGCGCGGACCCGTGGCCCCACACCGGGCCGGGCCAAGCGTCGTCGTCCTTGCTGCGTGCGAGCACGTGCACGTGCAGTTGCCGCACGATGTTGCCGAGCGCGCCGACGTTGAGCTTGTCGAATTCGGCAACACCCCGCAGCGCATCCATGGCGCGCTGGATTTCGTGCATCAATTGCATGCGCTCGGATTCCCGGAGGTCGTCCAGCTCGACCGCGCCCCGGCGGCGGGGGACCAGGAGCAGCCATGGGTACCGCGCGTCGTCCATCAACAGTACGCGACAGAGCGGCCAGTCGGCGACGAACGCCGTGTCCCCGGCGAGTCGCGGGTCGAGTTCGAAATCGGCGTCCCGACTCATGCCTTGCCCGCAAGGTGCCGGTCGAAGAATGCGAGGGTGCGCTGACGTGCCAACGGCGCGCCGACCGGGTCGTAGTGGCCGGGATCCACGTCCCGGTTGAAGGCATGGCCGGCATCCTCGTACACGTACACCGGCGCATCCGGATAAGCGTCACGGTGCTTCTGGATGGCGTCGGCGGTGATCGAGCGATCCTTCGCGCCGAAATGGAACATCACCGACGCCTTCAGCGGCTGATCGAGGAACGGCACGTTGCGCGCGCCGTAATAGCTCACCGACGGCAGCCCCAAGCGTTGCGCGGCGAGCAACGCGACCGTGCCGCCCCAGCAGTAGCCGACCACCCCGATCCGGCCCGACGACCGGATCGAATCGGCGGCGCTCGCCACGGCTTCCACCGCGCGATCGAGGCCGACTTCCGTGGCGAGCGCCTTGCCGCGTTCGGTGCCCGCCTTGTCGTAATCGAGTTCCACGTCGTTCTCGACGTAGTCGAAGAATGCCGGCGCGATCGCGGTATAGCCCTCCTTAGCGAAGCCGTCGGCGACCTCGCGGATGTGCGCGGTGACGCCGAAGATTTCCTGCGCCACCACGATGCCGCCCTTGGGGTTGCCCTCCGGCTTGGCGAGGTAGGCGCCGATGCAATGCGTGCCGGCCGTGTTGAGACTGATGTGCTGACCCATGGGCGGTCCTCCGAAAGTCGCGATCCCGGCAGCGTACTACGCGGCCACGGCGGACGCGGCCTTCGGCCGTGCGGAGCCGCGAGTCCCGCTAAGATGACCGGTTTTCGCTGACGCAAATTCGCGATGCTTGCTTCGTCCCCGAAAGTCGGTTTCGTCAGCCTCGGCTGCCCCAAGGCGCTGGTCGATTCCGAACGCATCCTCACCCAGTTGAAGGCCGAGGGCTACGAGATCGTGCCCCGCTACGACAAGGCCAACGCGGTGAT
>DASSNH010000049.1:0-2386 GCA_035701405.1 Rhodanobacteraceae bacterium | reverse complement strand
CAGCGCCACCGCGTAGTGGGTGGGATTGGTGACGATCACGTCCGCATCCGGCACCTTGCTCATCATGCGTCCGCGCGCCATTGCCTGCTGCTGCGAGCGGATGCGGCCCTTCACGTGCGGATCGCCTTCGGTTTCCTTGTTTTCGCGACGGATTTCTTCCTTGGTCATCCGCAGCTTCTTGGCGTGGCTGAACAACTGCCACGGTACGTCGATTCCGACCACCACCAGCAACGCCAGCACCATCAATCCGCTGGCGCTGATCGCCAGGCCGAGTGCATCCGGGATGGCCTGCATCACCGGCTCGCCCATCAGCGCAACCAGGCCACCGCGATGGCGCATCAGGAACCAGACCGCCATGCCGCCGATCAGCAGCGACTTCACGATCGCCTTGCCGAGTTCGGTCAGCATCTGCGCGGAAAGCATCCGCTTGAAACCCTGGACCGGATTGAGCTTGGACAGCTTCGGCGCCATCGCCTTGGCCGACATCGACCAGCCGCCCAGCAGCAGCGGCGAAATCAATGCGAGCACCACCAGCCCGAGCAGCAATGGCGCGATCGCCAGCAGGCTGTGCGAGCCGAGCTCGAACACGCGGCTCATCGTCACGTGCAGGTCGAAGGCTTGCGTGCGGTCGAACAGGAACGCCCGCTCCATCATCATCCCGAGCTGCCGGGACAGCCTGGAGCCCATCGCCCACAGTCCCAGCAGCCCACCGCCCAGCAACAGGAAAGTCGTCAATTCGCGCGAGCGCGCAACCTGCCCTTCCTCGCGCGCCTGTTCGAGGCGGCGAAGGGTGGCCGGTTCGGTCTTTTCCTGATCGTCGGATTCTTCGGACATGCTGGGTGCGGCGCGGCAACGGCAGTTTCTCGACTGCCATTGTGGGGCGCCGGGCCCCTCGCCCATCCCGCGATAAGGGCGGAATCGGGGCGGCTATTCGGGGGACCGGGTCATTGCAGCAGCCGCGGTGCCGGCATCCATTTCCGCCACCCAAGCCAGCAATTCCGCGACCACGTCGTACAGCCGGTCGGGCACGCGCTGGTCGAGATCGAGGCCCATCAGCAAGCCGACCAGTTCGGGCGAGTCGTGCACGTAGATGCCGTGGCGGCGTGCTTCGGCGATCACCTGCTCGGCGAGATCGCCGTAGCCTTTCGCGATCACGCGCGCGGCCTCGCCGCTGTCGGAACCGGCCAGTGCCACGGCCTGGCGGCGCTTCTGCTCAGTCATGGCCGGCCTCCGGCAGATCGGGGGCGTGGATGCGCAACGTCACGCTCCGGAATCCCAGCGCGGCGAGCCGTTCGCGCAGCGCGTCGCGATCGGCCTGCATGCGCCCGACGGCATCCGGTTCGGCCTGGAGATCCAGCGCGACGCGTTGCGCGCCGAGTTGCAGGTCGACCCTCACCTCGCCCAGCCGCGCAAGACGCAAGGTCAGGCGGGTTTGCCATGGCGCATCGCCATCCTGCCGCGGCGTTCGTTCTTCGCCCGGGAATTCCCGTTCGGGCTGCCGCGCTGGCGGCTGCAACGTCAGCGCCATGAACGCGCCGGCCCACGGCGTGCCTTCCCAGCGCAGCACCGGCGCGGCCAGCATCTCGAGCTGGTGCCGCAATACGCCTTCCAATGCGGGATGCACCGGCTGATCGCGCGTCGGCGCCAGCTGTACCGCACCGGTTTGCGCGGCCAGGGCCGGCGCATCGGCGCGCCCCGCTACAGGGCTCGCCATCGGCTTGCCGTCGACGCCTTGGGCGGGTGCAACGACGGCCGTCGCGACCGACGGGACCGGCGCGGCAGGGCCGACGGGCGCATGCGTGGATGGCGTACCCGTGGCGCTGGAAGATGGCGCCGGAGCGGCCGCGGATGGTGCGTTGCCTTGCGGTGGCGGTTGGAACGACGCCTGTGGCGGCGTACCGGCGCGGCCACTCCAGCGCACCTGCGGCTCGCGCAGCAACTGCGCCAGCGGGAACGTACCGCCGCGCCAGCGCAGCAGGTGCGATTCGTAGAACAATCCGCTGGACTCGATGCTGTCGCGCAAGCGCGCGGCCAATTGCGTGACCTGCACGCGCTCGCGGGTGGTGAGCAGCGGTACCTGGGCACGAATGGCCGCGGGCGAAGCGGGGAAACGCATCAGGATGTCCGCGATGATGCGGGCGGCGGTGCTGAACCGGGTGCTGACGGCGCCGCCCTGTCCCGGCACGGAGGCCGCGGCTCCGCGGAGCGCGGACCCGGCATCCACCTTGCCGCCGCGGCCGATCGCGGTGCGGGCGGTCGGCAATGGACGCGGGTCCAGCCGCGAATCGCTGTGCGCCGATTGCGGCGGCAGGCCCGCGCGCGGCGGCGAGATCAACTGGTCGGGCAGCGGCCGGTCCACCGGGGTATCGCGCCGGCCCAATACCTG
>DASSNH010000048.1:0-3466 GCA_035701405.1 Rhodanobacteraceae bacterium | reverse complement strand
GAAGAGATCTACCAGCGCATCAAGCAGGAACACGAGGCGGGTGGCGGTGCATCTGCCGAGTCCGACGAGCCTGTCCGGCACGAAGCGACCCACGGCTGATGCCGGAGCGTCGCGCGGCTTTACCGCAAGTGGAGATGCCTTTATCCTGATCGACCGGTTTTGCCGGTCGATCGTTGCGTGCGCGAGTGGAATCCACATCCGAACGCCGCCGCAGACTTCGGAGGGATGCCCGAGAGATCGAGACGCGAGCGCTTGCGTGAGCCGGTGGCATCGCGTGCGAGCGGTGAGGAGGAGGCATGGATGCCGACTGGGAGGCGCCCCGGGGATGGTTGGTTTGAAAGATTTTTCAAAATTCGGAGAGATGCCCGAGAGGCCGAAGGGGCTCCCCTGCTAAGGGAGTATCGGGTCAAAAGCCTGATCGAGGGTTCGAATCCCTCTCTCTCCGCCAGTTTCCGTTGACGCGATTATCGCAACACCGGATAATTCGCGGCTCGCTTCAGCGTTTCCATGCGCCCGTAGCTCAGCTGGATAGAGTACCAGGCTACGAACTTGGTGGTCGGGAGTTCGAATCTCTCCGGGCGCGCCAATAGCTGTTTCAGCACGGATCACAACGTCGCATGAAACCCTGAAACCCCGCATTCGTGCGGGGTTTTTTGTTTCCGGCGGGAACAGGGCGGCGCTGGCAAGCGGAGGTGCGATGGGGAGACATTTTGGGAGTTGGCCGATTCGGCGTGCTTTGTGTATCCCCAAACAACCCGCAGCATTCCGGACGGATCTCGTTCCAACGCGCGGACCGAGCAGGTGTCAGTGCGCAAGTGAAGCAGGTCGAGCCATGCCGTCGTCGTGCACGACCTCCCCTCTCCACCTGTGCGAAAGGTCGTCGAAAGATCATGATGCTATACGACTCGTACCAACTGGTTTATGGGTGCGTGTTGTCAGGAACAGGTGTGTGAAAAGGGGGGTGTGAAGTGGCAGGGGGACACTGCGATTCAGATGGGGGCAAGGTGCGGGGAAACTCGCGCCGGGCGGTACGGTTGCCGCTTTCCATTGCCGAACACTTGGTTGCGTTGGGTTGGGAGCCGTTCTAGGGAAAAGGCGCACAGCGGGGGATCGCCGCAGCGGCAGGCTTCCGTTCGAAGCGCAATGACACCAGCGATCTCGCTGGTGTCATTTGGGGCGGTAGCGGTGCCGTCTCCGACGCGGCTCACCCGCGGCGCAGCAACCGCAGCGGCGGCGTGATTGCCACCCGCCAAGTGCCCGCGAGTCCAAGCAACATCACGGCGCCCGTTGCCACGACCCCCGTAGCGACGAGTGGCCAGACCGGTGGCACGAAGTGCTCGATATGGAACACGCTGCGCGCGAGCCACGCGCCGGCGCCGGCAGCGGCGGCGACGGCGCTCGTGGCGGAGATCAGCCCGAGCAGCACGAATTCGCACGCCGCGGTAAATCGCAACTGCCGCCGATGCGCGCCGAGCGTTCGCAACAGTGCGGCCTCGTGGCGGCGCTCGGCGGCGCTCGCGGAGAGCGCCGCGGCCAGCACCAGCGCGCCTGCCAGGAGACTGAAGCCGAGCACCCATCGCACCGCGCCGGCGACCTGTTCGATGATGCCGCGGATGCGTGCGAGCAACTGATCTATGTCGACCATGCTCAGGTTGGGGTACTCGCGCGATACCGTCGCCAGGCGATCGCCGGCAGCCTGCGGCAGATGGAAGCTCGCGACCCAGGTGTGCGGCAGGTTGCCAGCGTGATCGGGGTCGAGCAGCAGGAAGAAGTTGACGCGGAACGAGCGCCAGTTGACCCCGCGGATGCTGGATACGGTGGCGTCGATCTGCTTTTCGCCGACCTGGAAGCGCATGTGGTCGCCGAGCTTGAGGTGGAACATGTCGCGCCAATGCTCGTCGACCGAAACCTGGGGTGTCGCGGGATGTTGGTTGCGCCACTCTCCCGCGACCACGCGGTTGCTGGGCGGCAGCGTCGCGCTCCACGAAAGCCTGAGTTGCCGATCCACCCAGCGCGATGCTTCCGGGTCGCCGAAGTGCATCTTGTCGATCGGCTGGCCGTTGATGGCGGTCAGCTTGCCCACGGCCAGCGGCAACATGTTGAGGTTGTCGGCGCCGATGCCGGCTAGCGCGTGCTCGAATCCCTGGCGCTGGCTGCTCTCGAGGTTCAGCACGAACCAGTTGGGGGTATCGGTCGGCAGCTCGCGGCGCCATCCGTCAAGCAGCGCGGGTGCGACGATGCCCAGGAGCAGCAGCGCGGTGAGGCCGAGGCCGAGTGCGGTCGCCTGCACGAGTGTGAGGCTGCGTCTTCGCGCCAACGCCGCCAGGCCGAGCCGCAGCGCCGGATGTGCAACCGGCGCGAGGCGCCGCACCAGCCAGAGCAGAAGCGCGGCCAATCCCAACGCAATTGCCGCGGCCGCGGCGAGGCTCACGGAAACGACGATCGCCAATTTCCCCGAGCCGCCTTGCAGCCAGATCAAGGCTACCGCCACCGCCGCAGGCACGAGGTACAGCACGTCGAAGCGGCGCAGCCGTCGGCCGAGGTCGCGGCGGAACACCGCGACTGGCGGCACTTCGGCGAGGCGCGCCAGCGGCGGCAATGCGAATCCAGCCAATACCGCGAGGCCCACCAGCGCCGACGCACCCGCGGGAGCGAGCGGCAGTGCGACCTGCACATCGCCGATCAGGTTGTGCATGGCGCTCCAGGCCGCCTGGGCGATGCCGAGCGCCAGCAGCGCGCCGAACACCGCCCCGGGCAGCGCGAGCAGGCACAACGTCAGCGCCAGCAGCAGGAGCACGCGCCGACGCGACGTCCCGAGCGCACGCAGCAGCGCCACTTCGTCGATCTTGCGGCGGGCGTACTGGTGCGCGGCAAGGGCGATCGCGACGCCGGCGAGCAGCGCCGCGAGCAGCGCCGTCAGGCGCAGGAACGCACCGGCGCGATCGAACGCGGATCGCACGCGCTCCTGGGTTTTTTCGGGCGAGATCAGTTCCGCACCCTGCGGCAGGTTCGCCTTGGCCCAAGCCTGCCATTGCCGCACTGCCGGCGCCCCGCCGGCCACCATGATCCCGTGTCGCGCCCGGCTGCCAACGCCGAGCAGACCGGCGGCACGCGCGTCGGCAAGGCTCATCTGCGCGCGCGGCGCCAGCGCAAACAGGGCGCCGCCGTCCGGTTCGGTGAGCAGTTCGGCCGCGACGGTCAGTGTCTGGCCGCCCAGTTGCACCGGGTCGCCCACCTTCAACCCCAGCGCCACCAGCGCACGATGATCGAGGTACACGTTGCCCGGCGCGGGGCCGTGGCCGACATACTGTTGTCCGGTGGCGCCGGCGAGCGTTTCCGTCCCGCGCAGCGGCCAGTGCCGATCGACCGCGGCAACACTCACCAGTTGGCTGTGGCCGCCTGCGAAGGCGACGCTCGGAAAGCTCGCACCGACGCTGGTGGCAAGGTCGAGGCTGCGGGCCTTCTG
>DASSNH010000047.1:0-4008 GCA_035701405.1 Rhodanobacteraceae bacterium | reverse complement strand
GATCCGCGCGACGGGCGTCGGTCTGCACACGGGCGAGAAGGTGTACATGACCCTGCGTCCGGCGGCGGTCAACACCGGCATCGTGTTCCGCCGCACCGACCTTCCCGAACCGGTCTGCATTCCTTCGCGCTGCGAGTACGTCGGCGACACCCGGCTGTCCAGCACGCTCATCAGGGACGACGTGCGCGTCGGTACCGTGGAGCACTTGCTGTCGGCGATGGCGGGGCTCGGTATCGATAACGCCTACGTCGACCTGTCGGCGCCCGAGGTGCCGATCATGGACGGCAGCGCGGGACCCTTCGTGTTCCTGCTGCAGTCGGCCGGGATCGAGGAACAGGCGGCGCCCAAGCGCTTCATCCGGATCAAGAAGCCGGTGAAGGTGGAGGACGGCGACAAGTGGGCGCAGTTCCAGCCCTTCGACGGATTCAAGGTCGGCTTCTCCATCGAATTCCAGCACCCGATCTTTTCGCGCCGCGCTTCCAAGGCCGAGATCGATTTCTCCACGACCTCGTTCGTCAAGGAAGTCAGTCGCGCGCGCACCTTCGGTTTCATGCGCGACATCGAGATGCTGCGGGAGAAGAACCTCGCGCTGGGCGGGTCGATGGACAATGCCATCGTGCTCGACGATTACCGCGTGCTCAACGAAGACGGCCTGCGCTACGAGGACGAGTTCGTCAAGCACAAGATCCTCGACGCGATCGGCGACCTGTACCTCCTCGGCCACAGCCTGATCGGCGCGTTCTTCGGCCACAAGTCGGGCCACCAGTTGAACAACCAGCTCCTGCGGACGCTCCTGGCCGACAAGTCGGCGTGGGAAGAGGTCACCTTCGACGACCCGGCGCTGGCGCCGATCTCCTACGCCCATCCCGCCCAGGCGGTTTAGGTTCGATCGTCCCTGATCGCGGCTTCGTTGGAGAAATCGACGGAGTGAGGGCGATTTCGGGCGTGTGAATTCAGAACGGGCATCCAGACTTTCCGAGAAAGCCCGCTATCATCCGTGAATGCGGCTTCGCCGAGGCCGGCGGCGGCGATACGGGCGATTTCGGTCATGCGGGTCCAGAACGGCCTTCCATGGCCTGACCTTTCGCCAAAGCCGCTTCGACCATGCCAATCGACGGCTTCTGGGACGCCCCTCTCCCGCTGTTCGCGTGTCACAATTTGTGACATTGTGCTGGTTTCGATCAGCACTCGCGACGCCGCCCATGCTATAAAACCGGCTTCCGTCGGCAGGTGACGCGGCGGAACGGAGCTTGCGCGCTATCCGGCCGCCGGATTTTCCGCCCCGGCGGCGAGTTCGAGGAAGCACGCGCGCAATTCCGGGTCGGTGATGGCTGATGCGGCGGCGCGAATGGTCTGCGCGCCGCGCGACGACAACGGCCGCGGAGCGGCGGAGTCACTGGAGGGCGCCAGGCAAGGCGCGACCTTGGCCGCGACGGAGCTCGCGGCAAAACCGAGGGAATGCACGGCGGCAAGGATGCGCGCCTTGTCCATGCGCGCGCGCGTGGCCCAGGCAGGGGACTCGACCAGCAGCAGCAGCCGGTCGTTGCGCAGGCCGGCAAAACCGACGTGATCGCGGAGCGGCGTCGGCAGGCACGGAACAATCCGTTGGCTCAAGAGGTCAACAACGCGTGCCCGGGCCGCCAGGTCGGCGACCGGGCCACATTGCGAAACAGGCGTCGGGCCGCGGGTGTCACGGGGGGGCAGCGGCTTGGCAGGAGACACGGGTATGAATATGGCAGTTGGCGGGACATGGGCATGATACTGGTGGCCCGCTCGCAGCGATCCGAGTGGTCCGGAACCTTGCTGGAGGATCGCAGGCGCGCCAACCGCAGGCTGTGCCGGCGCTTGGCGGGGGGCATCACGGCTTGCGTCCTCGCGAGCGCGGCGCTCGCGGTATGGATCGCCAGCCCCAGCAGCCGCACGCTGGCGCAGATCGATTCGATGCACCGGCAGATCGCGTCGCAGAAGGCGGAACTGAAACAGGTGCGCGAGAACGCGCAGCGGGACCTCAGCCGGATGGCGATGCGCCTCGGCGAGTTGCAGGCGGATTCGGCCCGGCTGGATGCCTTGGGGCAGCGCCTGGTGGTCGCGGGCAAGCTCGACCCCGCGGAATTCGATTTCAGCGAGAAGCCCGGCATCGGCGGCCCGGAAACCAGCGTGCCTCCGGAGCGTTCACTGCCCTACGACCTTTCGGTGAGCATGGAACGGCTGGGCCAGCGTTTCGATGTCCAGCAGACCCAGCTCGGCGTGCTGCAGTCACTGCTCACCGACCGCCAGGTCACCGCCGACCTTATCCCGACCGGAATGCCGGTCAGGAACGGCTACATCACCTCCTCGTACGGCGAGCGCATCGATCCGTTCACCGGCCACGAGAGCTTTCATCCGGGCCTCGACATCGGCGTGTCCTTCGGATCGCAGGTGCACGCGGTGGCCGACGGGCTCGTCACCTACGCGGGCGTCCGTCCCGGCTACGGCGAAGTCGTCGAGATCGACCATGGCGACGGCTACATGACCCGCTACGCCCACAACAGCAAGCTGCTCGCGCATGTCGGCGAGCACGTGCACGCGGGCGAGGTGATCTCGGATGCCGGCTCGACCGGTCGTTCGACTGGCCCGCACGTACACTTCGAGGTGTGGCACGACGGCAAGCTGGTGAATCCGATCGCCTACGTGCGCAGATAATGTGCGATCGTCCCTGATCGCTGCTTCGTTGTGTCGGGGCGCTGGTTGCGGTCTTCGAACTTCGGGAAGTCCAGAACGGCCATCCTTGGCCCGACTTTTCACAACAGCCGCTCCGCGCGGGACTTGCTGACCCCGCTTCTTGAAATCCGCCGATTTTGCCGCCATCCCTAGGCGCGGGCGGCGTGTGCTTTTATCATGATCGATTGACCTGTCGCCACAGGTCCGGAATACGAACCCAGTCCGATGCCAAATATCCTGACGAGTGTCTTCGGCAGCCGCAACGAACGCGTGCTGAAGCAGCTTTCGAAAATCGTGGTGCGCATCAACGCGCTCGAATCCGAGATGCAAGGCTTGGCCGATGAGGCCCTGCGCGGCAAGACCGCCGAATTCAGGCAGCGCATCGCCAATGGCGAGAGCCTCGACAAGATCCTCCCGGAAGCATTCGCGGTGGTGCGCGAGGCGAGCCGGCGGGTGATCGGCATGCGCCATTACGACGTGCAGTTGATCGGCGGCATGGTGCTGCACCAGGGCAAGATCGCCGAGATGCGGACGGGCGAGGGCAAGACGCTGGTCGCGACCTTGCCGGTGTACCTGAACGCGCTCGAAGGCAAGGGCGTGCACGTCGTCACCGTCAACGACTACCTCGCCAAGCGCGATGCCGCCTGGATGGGCAAGGTCTACAACTTCCTCGACATGACGGTCGGGGTCGTGTGGCCCGGCATGGAAATGTCCGAGAAGGCCGAGGCCTACGGCGCCGACATCACCTACGGCACCAACAACGAATTCGGCTTCGATTACCTGCGCGACAACATGGCGGTCGCCAAGGAACAGCGCTACCAGCGCGGCCTGCACTACGCGATCGTGGACGAAGTCGATTCGATCCTTATCGACGAGGCGCGCACGCCACTGATCATTTCCGGCCCCGCCGAGGAATCGCCGGAGCTGTACGTGCGGGTCAACCGCATCGTCCCGCACCTCACGCGTCAGGAAAAGGAGCCGCTGCCCGGCGAGCCGCCCGAGCCCGGCGACTACTACGTCGACGAGAAGCAGAAGCAGGTGCACCTGTCCGAGGAAGGCATGGAGCACGCCGAGCAACTGCTGCGCCAGAACGGCATCCTCGACGAGGATTCCAGCCTCTACGACGCGCGCAACCTCGCAGTCGTGCACCACCTCAACCAGGGCTTGCGCGCGCACGCGCTGTACCAGCGCGACGTCGATTACATCGTGCGCGACGGCGAGATCATCATCGTCGACGAATTCACCGGCCGCACATTGCCCGGCCGGCGTTGGTCCGAAGGGCTCCACCAGGCCGTCGAGGCCAAGGAA
>DASSNH010000046.1:0-3458 GCA_035701405.1 Rhodanobacteraceae bacterium | reverse complement strand
GATTTTGAGGATTCCGTCCTTGCGCGGCATCCCCCTGCTGACTAGACTGGCGCGTTCTGCCTACCCGCCATACGTCTCGGGCTCGCGATGTTCAAACTGTTCCGCGGCATCTTCTCCAACGACCTTTCGATCGACCTCGGTACCGCGAACACGCTGATCTACGTGCGCGACCAGGGCATCGTGCTCAACGAACCCTCGGTGGTCGCGATCCGCCAGGACCGTGGCGCCGGCGGCCCACGCTCGGTGGCCGCCGTCGGCAACGAAGCCAAGATGATGCTCGGCAGGACCCCGGGCAACATCGTGACGGTGCGGCCGATGAAGGATGGCGTGATCGCCGACTTCACGATGACCGAGGCGATGCTGCAGCACTTCATCAAGCAGGTC
This sequence comes from Rhodanobacteraceae bacterium, assembly GCA_035701405.1. Classification (GTDB taxonomy): domain Bacteria; phylum Pseudomonadota; class Gammaproteobacteria; order Xanthomonadales; family Rhodanobacteraceae; genus 66-474. The sequence continues at coordinate 3,074 of DASSNH010000046.1, read as the reverse complement.
CACAAGACCCGTTTCCTGCGTCCGAGCCCGCGCGTGCTGGTGTGCGTGCCCTGCGGATCGACCCAGGTCGAGCGCCGCGCGATCAAGGAATCGGCCGAGGGCGCCGGCGCCCGCGACGTGTTCCTGATCGAGGAGCCGATGGCCGCCGCGATCGGCGCCGGCATCCCCGTTCACGAGGCGCGCGGCTCGATGGTGCTCGACATCGGCGGCGGCACCTCGGAAGTCGCGGTGATGTCGCTCAACGGCATCGTGTACTCGCAGTCGGTCCGGATCGGCGGCGACCGCTTCGACGAAGCCATCATCAATTACGTGCGCCGCAGCAACGGCACCCTGATCGGCGAGCCGACGGCCGAGCGGATCAAGATCGAGGTCGGCTGCGCGATCGAGCAGAAGGAAGTCCGCAGCATGGAAGTGTCCGGGCGCAACCTTGCCGAGGGCGTGCCGCGGATGTTCACGATCAACTCCAACGACGCGCTGGAAGCGCTGCACGAGCCGCTGCACGGCATCGTCGCGGCAGTGCGCTCGGCGCTCGAGCAGACGCCGCCGGAGCTGTGCTCGGACGTCCAGGAGCGCGGCATCATGCTCACCGGCGGCGGGGCGCTGCTGCGCGACCTCGACAAGCTGATCTCCAAGGAAACCGGGCTGTACGTCCAGGTCGCCGAGGATCCGCTGACCTGCGTCGCTCGCGGCGGCGGCCGGGCGCTCGAACTCATCGACATGCACGGCAACGACTTCTTCGCGAGCGAATAAAAAGCCTCACCGCCTCCGAAGGACGGGGGGCGGCACGCCAGCGCCGGGGGATGTCGTCTCGCGGCAAGCCATCCCCCTCTCGCGCTCCGCTCGTTCGCTTCGCTCCGCCTTCGTTCCGAAGGGGGAAGCTCAGCGACGCATCCGGGCTCCGGGCAAAGCGTGACACAATGCCGGACCGCGCCAACCCGCGCTCGCCACACTTCGTTCCAGCCTTTCTCTCCCGCTTCGCCATGGCGCTTCCGCAAAAGGAATCCACTCCGATCTTCTCGGATGCGACCGCGGGTACCCTGCGCCTGATCGCCTACCTCGCGCTGGCCGCCGTGCTGATGGTGCTCGACCACCGCAACGGCTGGCTGCATCGCGCCCGCTATGCCACGGCGGCCGCGATCGTGCCGGTCTACAAGCTCGCCGCCCTGCCCGCCGACTGGATCCACGACGCCGGCACCGCCTTCACCGAGCGCCGCAAGCTGATCGACGAGAACCGGCAATTGCGCGAAACGCTGATGCTCTCCGAGGCCCGGCTCAACCGCATGCACGCGGTCGCGCAGCAAAACGAGAGGCTGAAGCAGCTCCTGGATACCCAGCACCTGCTCGGCATGCACGCGCAACTGGCGCGGCTGATCGACGTGCAACTCGGGCCCACCCGCGACCGGGTGATGCTGAACGTCGGTGCCGACGAGGGCGTGCACGTGGGCCAGACGGTGGTCGATTCGCACGGCGTGATGGGCCAGGTCGTCGAGATCCTGCCGCACGCCTCGGTCGCGATGCTCGTGATCGATCCCGACCATGCGGTCCCGGTGATGGTCGCCCGCACGGGGCTGCGCGGCATCGCGCACGGCACCGGCGACCCGGGTCAGTTGATCATCCCGGACTTGCCGCTTTCCTCCGACATCAAGACGGGCGACCAACTGGTCACGTCGGGCCTCGGCGGCCGCTTTCCCGGCGGATTCCCGGTCGGCACCGTGACCGCTCTCGAACGCGACCCTTCGGGCATGTTCCTGCAGGCGATCCTGAAGCCGGCGGCCGAGCTCGAGCGCAGCGGCGAAGTCCTGTTGTTGCGTGACCAGCCGGAGCCCGTGGGTCCGCCGGCAGCCGCGCCACCGGTGGGCCCGCCGACTTCGCTCGCGCCCGGCAACGGTTCCGGGGCCGGATCGCCGCGCCCGCGAGGCGCGCCATGAACCGCATGCGCGGACAAGGTTGGACCTTCTGGATCGGGGTCGCGCTGGCGCTGCTGCTGATGTTGGTGCCGTTGCCGGCGCCGATCGAGCCGCTGAAGCCCTACTGGCCGGCCCTGGTGCTGGTGTACTGGGCGCTCGAGGCATCCGACCGTGTGAGCGTCGGGCTCGCCTTCGGCATCGGGCTCGCGGCCGACCTCCTCAACGGCGCGCTGCTTGGCGACCAGGCCCTGCGTCTCGCGGTGCTGGTCTTCATCGTGGTGCGCTTCCGATCGCGCCTGCGTTTTTTTCCGATGTGGCAGCAGGCGCTGGCGGTCTGGCTGCTGCTGCTCAACAACCACGTGCTGCAGGCGCTGATCCGGGCGTTCGCGGGTGACTCCCCGATGCCGGCGTTGTCCTGGCTCGCGCCGGTGGTCGGCGCGCTCGCCTGGCCGTTCCTGTTCCTCTTGATCGACGACGTCAACACCCGCCTGCGCGGCAAGGGCGCGAAGGCGACATGAACCGGCCCGAGGAACTCCGCGACAAGGGCGCGCAGCGTGCGCGCTTCGCGCGGCGCGCGCTCGCGGGCTTCGCGATCATGCTGGCCCTGCTGCTGGTGGTCGCCGGCCGGTTCGTGTACCTGCAGGTGTTCGAGCACGCCGACTACTCGACGCGCGCCCGCGACAACCGGGTACGGCTGCGCCACCTGCCGCCGCCGCGCGGACTGATCTACGACCGCGAAGGCAGGCTGCTGGCCGACAATGTGCCGGCGTTCCGTCTGGACGTTCTGCCGGACAAAGTGGGCGACATGGACGCCCTGCTGCACAGGCTGTCCGCCGTGGTGCCGCTGACCGACGATGACATCCGCCGCTTCAAGCAGAGCCTGAAGCAGCACCGCTCGTTCGAGCAGGTGCCGTTGAAGTTCCACCTGTCGGAGAGCGAGCGCGACCGCTTCGCCGTCAACCAGTGGCAATTCCCGGGGGTGAGCGTCGCGCCCTACCTCACGCGCAACTATCCGTACGGCGACGAGTTCGCGCACGTCATCGGCTACGTCGGCCGCATCGACGAGAAGGAACTGAAGCGCATCGATCCCGATCGCTACGCCGGCACCACCCACATCGGCAAGACCGGCATCGAGAAGCAGTACGAGACGCTGCTGCACGGCACGCC
>DASSNH010000045.1:0-9704 GCA_035701405.1 Rhodanobacteraceae bacterium | reverse complement strand
CCCGAGGACGCGCTGCGCCAGGTGCTGCGCATCCAGCCGGGCGAGATCTTCAACCGCCACGAGATCGAGCTGTCGTCCGACGCGATCACCGACGTGCTGTCCAACATCGGCTACGCGTTCGCCAAGGTCCAGCCGATCCCGAAGGTCGACGAGAGCAGCCATACCGTCGACCTCACCTTCTACATCACGCCGGGTCCGCGCGTGTACGTGCGCCGGATCAACTTCAAGGGCAACACCCAGACCCAGGGGCAGATCCTGCGACGCGAGATGCGCCAGTACGAGGGCGCCTGGTATTCGCAGGCGGCGATCGACCGTTCCAAGGTGCGCCTGCAACGCCTCGGCTATTTCAAGGACGTCACGGTGGACACCGTCAAGGTCCCCGGCACGGCCGACGAAGTGGACCTGAACGTGTCGGTCACCGAGGAATCCTCGGGCCAGTTCCAGTTCGGCGTGGGCTACTCGCAGGTGTCCGGGATCATCCTCTCGACCTCGATCGCCAACAACAACTTCCTCGGCACCGGCAACCGCATTTCGGCGACCTTCTCGAAGAGCCTGTTCCTGAAGCAGTACCAGGTTTCGTTCTTCGATCCGTACCTGACCGACAGCGGCATCGGCATCGGCTACAACGCCAGCGTGCTGAAGTTGAACCAGGCAGAGCAGAACATCGCCTCGTACCTCTCCGACACCGACTCGTTCTCCACCTATCTCAGCTTCCCGATCAGCGAGACCGACAGCATCAACGCCGGCATCGGCATCAACAAGACCAAGCTGGACCTGATCCCCGGGTTCACCCCGCAGGTGTTCTTCGACCAGATCAACAAGGTCGGCCACTACACCATGCACAACACGCCGTTGACGTTGTCGTACTCGCACGACACCCTCAACGCGTTCTTCAAGCCGACCCGCGGCGGCCTGCAGCAGATCAGCGCCGAAATCGCGCTGCCGGGCGCGACCGTGCCGTACTACAAGCTCACCGCCGCCACCAGCGACTACTTCCCGCTGCCGTTCGGTTTCGTCGGACACGTGTCGGGCAATCTCGGCTACGGCAAGGTCTACGGCTCCAACGACATCTCGGTGCAGTACGCGGACAGCACCGGCCGGATCCGTACCATGTCGTTCCCGTTCTTCGAGAACTTCTACGCCGGCGGCGTCCAGGACGTGCGCGGGTTCGAGGACAACACCCTGGGGCCGCGCATCTGCTCGGGCCTGATCGGCCCCGACGGCAAGGCGGATCCGACTGCCATTTCGTCCAATGGCAACTGCCTCGGCGGCACCTTCTACCGCCCGCAGCCGGTGGGCGGCGCGTTCAAGGTGAAGGGCAGCGCGGAACTGGTGCTGCCGTTCTTCAAGGACAACGACAAGGCACGGATTTCACTGTTCGCCGACATGGGCAACGTCTATTCGAGCTACGCCGCGTTCGACGCATCGGACCTGCGCGCCTCGGTGGGCATCTCGCTGCAGTGGATCGCCCCGGTCGGCCCGATCGTGATCAACCTCGCCGAGCCGATCCGCGACAAGCCCGAAGACAAGCCCTTCGAAGAACGCCTGCAGTTCTACTTCGGCCGCACGTTCTAGCGCAGCACGTTCGCGCCGCGCCAACGAAAGCGCGTGCTTCCCAGCCCCGCGAACCGTTGCACGGCAGCGGTTTGCAGCCCCCTTGACTCGAAGGGGGCTGAACAGCGCGAGCGCCGATACAATTCACGCGACCGCAAGCGCACCAGGGCGAATGGAACGACCAACCGGCTATCGCATCGACGAGCTCGCGCAGCGCTTCGGCCTCGAATTGCGCGGCGACGGCACGGGCGTGGTGCGGGGCGTGGCGCCACTCGCCCGCGCCGCCGGCGACAAGCTCGCCTTCCTCGCCAATGGCCGCTACGCGTCCGACCTCGCAGGCACCGGGGCCGGCGTAGTGGTGCTCTCCGCCGAGCATGCCGACGCGAGCCCGGTGCCTGCGCTCATCGCACGTGATCCCTACCTCGCCTACGCGCGAATCGCCTCGCTGTTCGAACGCGCGTCTGCGGACGTGCCCGGCATCCACCCGACCGCGGTGATCGCGGACGGCGCCGCGGTCGATTCCGGCGCGACCGTCGGCCCCCATTGCGTCGTCGAAGCCGGCGCCGCGGTCGAAGCCGGCGCCGTGCTCGGACCCCATTGCGTGATCGGCGGGGATTGCCGGGTCGGGGCGCAATCGCGGCTTGCGGCGAACGTCGTGCTGGTGACGCGGGTCACGCTGGGCAGGCGCGTCGTGGTCCATCCCGGCGCGGTGCTGGGGGCCGACGGCTTCGGCATTGCGCGCAGCGAGGAAGGCTGGGTCAATGTGCCGCAACTCGGCGGTGTCCGCATCGGCGACGATTGCGAGATCGGCGCCAATACCACGATCGATCGCGGTGCGCTCGAGGACACCGTGCTCGAGGAGGACGTCCGCCTCGACAACCAGATCCAGATCGCCCACAACGTCGTCATCGGTGCGCACACCGCGCTGGCCGGCTGCGCGGCGGTGGCCGGCAGCGCGCGGATTGGGCGGGATTGCCTGATCGGCGGCGGCGTGGGGGTACTGGGGCACCTCGAAGTGGCCGATCGCGTTACCATCACCGCGATGAGCCTGGTGACCCACTCGATCCGCGCGCCCGGCGTGTACTCTTCAGGCGCACCGATCGAGGAGAACCGTGCCTGGCGCCGCAACGCGGCGCGCGTGCGCCAGCTCGACAGGATGGCGCGGCGCATCGCCGCGCTGGAAAAACAAGTGGAATCGCTGACCAAGGAAAAACGCAGTTGATGAACAAGACCGCCGCCCCCGTCAAGCTTCCCGTCGATGCCGAAGGGATCGCGGCCATCCTGCCCCATCGCTACCCGTTCCTGCTGGTGGACCGGGTGATCGAACTCGTGCCGGGCAAGAGCATCGTCGCGATCAAGAACGTCACGATGAACGAGCCGTTTTTCCAGGGCCACTTCCCCGGACATCCGGTGATGCCCGGCGTGCTGATCGTCGAAGCCCTGGCGCAGGCATCCGGCTTGCTGATCGGATTGTCCGGCACCCTCACCAACGGCGACGGTCTGATCTTCTACCTCGCCAAGGTCGACAACGCGCGGTTCTCGAAGCCCGTCGTGCCGGGCGACCAGTTGCGCCTCGAGGTGCAACTCAAGCGTCAGATCCGCGGGATGGGCATTTTCACCGCGTGCGCGGTCGTGGACGGCAAGCCCGCGGCCACCTGCGACCTGATGTGCGCGGAAAGCAGTCGGTGACACCGGCCAGCGCAAACATCCATCCGACGGCGATCATTGATCCCGCAGCGAAGCTCGCCGACGACGTGACGGTCGCGCCCTATGCCGTCATCGGCGCGGAAGTCGAAATCCGGTCCGGCAGCACGGTCGGCGCCCACGCGCTGATCAAGGGACCGACCCGCATCGGGCGCAACAACCGCATCGGCGCCTTCGGATCGCTCGGCGGCGACCCGCAGGACAAGAAGTACCAGGGCGAGCGCAGCGAACTGGTAATCGGCGACGGCAATACCTTCCACGAATTCGTGACCGTCAGCCGCGGCACCCGCGAGGGCGGTGGTGTCACCCGCATCGGCGACGACAACTGGGTGATGGCGTACGCACACATCGCCCACGACTGCATCGTCGGCAGCCACACCATCCTCGCCAACAACGCGACCCTCGCGGGCCACGTCGAGGTCGGCGACCACGTGGTGCTCGGCGGCTTCGTTGGCGTGCACCAGTTCTGCAAGATCGGCGCGCATGCGTTCGCCGCGATGTCTTCGGCGATCAATCGCGACGTCCCCCCGTTCATCTACGTCGCAGGGCAGTTCGCCGTGCCGCGCGGCGTTAACGCCGAAGGCCTCAAGCGCCGCGGCTTCGATGCCACGCGCATCTCCGCGATCAAACGCGCCTACCGCACCCTCTACCTCTCGCACAAGACGCTGGACGAAGCGCGCACCGCGCTTGCCCGGCAGGCCGAAACCAGTGACGACGTGCGCGCCTTCGTCGAGTTCATGGACCGCAGCGAGCGGGCATTGGTGCGCTGAGAGCCGGGACCGGGGCTCAGGGACCGGGGACCGGGAATAGCACTGGTCGTCTGCACGCTTGATGTACAACACGCGGCACGTCACCAATCCGATTAGCCTTGTCACAACACCCGGCATCCTGTTTCGTTATTTCGCATGACGGCGAAGACCATTCCCCACGGCGAAATCGAGGATCGGTCAGACGCGGGTCCCCGGTCCCCGGCCCCCGGTCCCGTCTTCGCCCTCGTCGCCGGCGAAGACTCCGGCGACCAGCTCGGCGCGGACCTGATCGAGGCGTTGCGCGCGCGATTCCCGGATGCGTGCTTCGTCGGTGTCGGCGGCCCGCGCATGCGCGCGGCGGGGTTCGACGCCTGGCACGAGATTTCGGCGTTGTCGGTGATGGGGCTCGCCGAGGTGCTGCGCCACCTGCCCCGCCTGTTGCGCCTGCGCGCCTCCCTGGCGAAGCGGATGATCACGCTGAAGCCTGCCCTGTTCATCGGCATCGACGCTCCCGACTTCAACCTTGGCCTCGAGCGGAAACTGAAGCAGGCGGGCATCCGTACCGCGCACTACGTCAGCCCCTCGGTCTGGGCCTGGCGGGAAGGGCGCGCGGCAAGGATCGGACATTCGGCTGATTGCGTGCTGTGCCTGTTCCCGATGGAGCCCGCGATCTACGCGCGCCATGGCGGCAACGCGGACTTCGTCGGGCATCCACTCGCCGACCGTTTCCCGCTGGACCCGGACCGCGCCGCGGCGCGCGCCCGGCTCGGCCTGCCCCCGGATGCGCCGGTGCTCGCGGTCCTGCCAGGCAGCCGGCTCTCCGAGATCCACCAGCTGGGCGCGACCTTCATCGAAGCGGCGCGCCGGGTGGCAGAAAACATTCCGGAATTGCGGGTTGTGATTCCCGCAGCGAACGTCGGGTGCCGCCGCGAAATTGAAACGATCTTGAAATCAGCGGGACCGGGGACCGGGGACCAGGGACCAGAAGCCGGCCCCGACACGATGTCCGGTCCCCGATCCGCGGTCCCCGGTCCCGTCCGTCTCCTGGAAGGCCACGCCCACGACGCCATGGTCGCCGCCGACGTGGTGCTGGTCGCCTCCGGCACGGCCACGCTGGAGACCTTGCTCGCGAAGCGGCCGATGGTGGTGGCCTACCGGATCGCGCCGCTCACCTACGCGCTCGTGAAGGGACTCGGGATGCTGAAGACCGACACCTATGCGCTGCCCAACATCCTCGCGGGCCGCAAGGTCGTCCCCGAGCTGATGCAGGCCGACTGCACACCCGATAGACTCGCCGATGCCGTCACGGCACTGTTCCACTCGCCGGAAAGACGCGACGAACAGGTTCGTGAATTCGGACGCCTCCATCTTGCCCTGCGGACCGAAGGCGGGGCCGCGGCCTCCGCGGCACGCGTGATCGGCCGGATGATCGGGCAATGGGATGCCGCCGCACGAGACGCATGATCGACCTGCATGACCCTGGTGATTGACAACGGTTCCGACTTCGCGACCTTGCCGCGGCACAAGCTCAGGCGCTGGCCGGACGTGGCGGACCTCGCAGGCGTCGACGAAGCCGGCTGCGCGCCGCTGGCGGGTCCCGTCGTGGTCGCCGCGGTGATCCTCGATCCCGCGCGGCGCATCAACGGGCTGGACGATTCCAAGGTGCTTCCGGAGCCCACGCGCGAGAAGTTGTACGCGCGCATCGTCGAGCGGGCGCGCGCATGGAGCGTCGTCGCGGTGGAGGTCGCGGAAATCGACCGCATCAACATCTATCACGCGCGAATGGCCGGCATGCTGCGTGCGCTGGAACGGCTGGCGTGCGCGCCGGCGTTCGCGCTGATCGACGGCAATCGCCTGCCCCGTCCACTCCCGTGTCCCGCGCGAGCCGTCGTGGATGGCGATGCACTGGCGCCCGCCATCAGCGCAGCCTCGATCATCGCCAAGGTCACCCGCGACCGGATGATGCGCGAGCTGGATACGCACTGGCCGGGCTACGGTTTCGCCCAGCACAAGGGTTATCCGACTCCGGCGCACTGCGAGGCGCTGCGCAGGCTCGGCCCCTGTCCCCACCACCGCCGCAGTTTCGCGCCGGTGCGGGCGGCGCTCGAACAGGAACTTCCGCTGGCGTTGCCGGCATAGCGTTGCAGGCCGGTCCAAGGAGCGCAGCGACGGAACCGGCATCATCACGCTCGGACAATGCCGGCTCCACCCTTCGGGCTTGAGCGGCCTAGGAGTGGCGCCTCCGGCCGATATACGACCTGTCAAGCTTGCCGCCCCCGCCTGCCGGCAATACGCTTGCGCGGATACCACGCGCACCGCCATGCCGATCGACTTCATCCATCTGCGGGTCCACAGCGAATACTCGTTGCGGGACTCGACCATCCGCATCCCGGCAAAACCCGAGTACGGCGATCCGGCCAAGGCCCGGCAGGCGAACCTGGTCAGCCGCGCGGTCGAACTGGGCCTGCCGGCGCTGGCGCTCACCGACGACTCCAACCTGTTCGCGCAGATCAAGTTCTACCGCGCTGCCGAACGCGCCGGCATCAAGCCGATCGTGGGCTGCGACCTTTGGCTCGCGGATCCCGAGGATCCATCGCGGCCCGGCAGGCTGACGCTGCTGTGCCGCGACCATGCGGGGTACCTGAACCTGACACGGCTGATCTCGCGCGCATGGCTGGAGGGCCAGCACGCGGGACGTGCGCAGTTGCAGGCCGAGTGGCTGGACGGCGCGGTTTCCGGGCTGCTCGCGATCGCGGGGCGCGACAGCGGCTTCGGACGGCTGGCCGCGGCGGGACGCGAACACGACGCCCGCTCCAACATCGATGCCCTGCGCCGCCACTTCGGCGACGGCCTGTACCTGGAACTCACCCGCACCGGTCGCAGCGGCGAAGACGCCTTCAATGCCCAGGCGCTGCAGCTCGCCGCCGGACTGGACCTTCCGGTCATCGCCAGCAACGACGTGCGCTTCCTCGATGCCGACGATTTCGAGGCGCACGAGGCGCGGGTCTGCATCCAGCAGGGCTACCAGTTGCAGGACCCGCGCAGGCCGCGCGACTACTCCGCCGAGCAGTGGTTGAAGCCGGCCGATGCGATGGCCGCGGCGTTCGCCGATCTCCCCGAGGTGCTCGAGAACACGGTCGAACTGGCGAAGCGCTGCAACCTCGAGCTTTCCTTCGGCACGTACTACCTGCCCGCGTTCCCGGTTCCGGCGAACCACACGCTGGAATCCTGGATCGGCGACCAGGCGCGCGCCGGGCTGGAACAGCGATTGGCCGAATCCGGCATCGCCGCGGGCCATACCCGCGAAGACTACGAGACACGCCTCGCGAACGAGCTGGACGTGATCGGCAAGATGGGTTTCGCCGGCTACTTCCTCATCGTCTCCGACTTCATCCGCTGGGCCAAGGCCGAGGACATCCCGGTGGGGCCCGGCCGCGGCTCGGGCGCGGGTTCGGTCGTGGCATGGAGCCTCCGGATCACCGACCTGGATCCTCTGCAGTTCGGGTTGCTGTTCGAACGCTTCCTCAACCCCGAACGCGTGTCGATGCCGGACTTCGACGTCGATTTCTGCATGGAGCGCCGCGACGAGGTGATCGCCTACGTCGCGCAGAAGTACGGCCGCGACCAGGTTAGCCAGATCATCACCTACGGCTCGATGGCCGCGAAGGCGGTGCTGCGCGATTGCGGCCGCGTACTCGGGATGCCTTATGGCCAGGTCGACCGGATCGCCAAGCTGATCCCGCGCATGCCGCTGGACCTCACGCTCTCCGATGCGCTGGGCCTCAGCGAAAAATCGAGGAAGGAACCCGACCGCGTGGTGCGCGAGTTCTGCGAGTTGTACCAGCAGGACGACGATGCGCGCACCCTGATCGACCTCGCCCTGAAACTCGAAGGCCTCGCACGCAATGCCGGCAAGCACGCCGGCGGCGTGGTGATCGCCCCGACGCCGCTCACCGATTTCGCGCCGCTGTACTCGGAACCCGGCGGCGGCGGCGTGGTGACGCAATACGACAAGAACGACGTCGAGACGGTCGGACTTGTGAAATTCGACTTCCTGGGCCTGCGCACGCTCACGATCCTCGACTGGGCGGTGAAGGCGATCAATGCACGGCGTGCAGCGTCGGGCGAAGCGCCGCTGGACCTCGCGCATTTGCCGCTGGACGACGCCGAGGTCTATCGCCTGTTCCGCGAGGCGCGCACGGTCGCCGTGTTCCAGTTCGAAGGCGCGGGCATGCAACGCCTGCTCAAGGACGCGAAGCCCGACTGCCTCGAGGATTTGATCGCGCTGAATTCGCTGTTCCGGCCGGGGCCGATGGACCTGATCCCGAGCTACGTCGCGCGCAAGCATGGGCGCGAGCCGGTGACCTACCCCGATCCGCGCGTGGAACCGATCCTGAAAGAGACCTTCGGCATCATGGTCTACCAGGAGCAGGTGATGCAGATGGCGCAGATCGTCGGCGGCTATTCGCTGGGCGGCGCCGACCTGCTGCGCCGCGCGATGGGCAAGAAGGTGCCGGCCGAGATGGCCAAGCATCGGTCGATCTTCCGCGACGGCGCGATGCAGAACGGCGTGCCCGAACGCCAGGCCGACCAGATCTTCGACCAGATGGAGAAGTTCGCGGGCTACGGCTTCAACAAGTCGCATGCGGCGGCGTATTCGCTGGTCGCCTACCAGACGGCGTGGCTGAAGACCCATTACCCCGCCGAATTCCTCGCCGCCACGATGTCGGCGGACATGGACGCCACCGACAAGCTGGTGCTGTTCATCGAGGACGCGCGCGCGATGGGCATCGCCGTGCTGCCGCCCGACGTCAACGCCTCCCGCCACCAGTTCGTCGCCAACGACGATGTCGACCGCCAGGCGAATCCCGACGCACGGGGCACCATCCGCTATGGCCTCGGCGCGATCAAGGGTGTCGGCCGTGGCGTGTGCGAAGCCATCGTCGCCGCACGCGAGAGCGGGGGTCCATTCCGCGACCTCGCCGATTTTTGCGCGCGCATGGATTCCGGCAGGCTCAACAAGCGGGTGTTCGAAGCCCTGATCCAGTCGGGTGCAATGGATGCGCTGGGCGCCAACCGCGCCACCCTCACCGCGCAACTTCCCGAGGCGGTCAAGGCCGCCGAACAGAGCCTGCGCGATCGCGAGGCCGGCCAGAACGACATGTTCGGCGCGGCGCTGGCCCCGGTCGCCACGGTTTCACTCGGCACGGTTGCGCAACCGTCGTGGTCGCTGGAAAAGCGCCTCGCTGGCGAACGCGCGACGCTGGGTCATTATTTTTCCGGCCATCCCACGGACCCGTGGCGCGAGGTGCTAGCGCAACTCGCCACCTGCCCGATCGGCGACATCGCGCAGCATTACGAGCCGCCTCCGCCGCGTGGCGGCGACGACGAGAATCGCTGGCGCCGCGCACCGGAAACGCCGTGGGCCGTGGCCGGGATGATCGTCAAGATGCGCCGGCGCGGCGACAGCGCCGCCGCCGTGCGGATCGAAGACTGGAGCGGCGCGATCGAAATCAATTTCTTCCGCGAGGCGCTGCAGCAGTACGGCCCGCTGTTGCAACCGGACGCCATCCTGGTGGTCGAGGGCGGTCTGGCGCTCGATGATTTCAGCGGTGAACTTGCGCTGCGCGCGCGCCGTGCCTGGACGCTCGACGAAGCCTGCGAGACCGGCGCCCGCGTCTTGCGGGTCGGCGTGAA
>DASSNH010000044.1:0-15071 GCA_035701405.1 Rhodanobacteraceae bacterium | reverse complement strand
GGCACCAGGTCGTGGCGGCGCTGCAGTTGCACGTCCACGTCGCTCCACGCGACCCGCACCTGGTTGCGCAGGCGCACCAGCCGGTTGAACAGCCATGCGACCGCAATGGCGAAGGCGAGCGCGAGCGCGGCAATCAGCATGCGGTCCACGCCATGCCACGGCCGCCGATCCCCACCGACGATGCCCACCGGTCGCGCGACACTTTCCCGTCCCCGAGGGAAAACCGGCGCCATCATGTCCCAACCGCGCCCGCGCTTCAACGGTTCGGGGGCCCCGACAAAAAGCCCCGCACGCGGCGGGGCTTTTCGTACAGCGTCTGACGGCGGTCAGTGCAGCGCGAGCAGCGGGATGATCAACAGCGCCACGATGTTGATGATCTTGATCAGCGGGTTCACGGCCGGACCCGCGGTGTCCTTGTACGGATCGCCCACGGTATCGCCGGTGACCGCAGCCTTGTGCGCTTCCGAACCCTTGCCGCCGAAGTTGCCGTCCTCGATGTATTTCTTGGCGTTGTCCCAGGCGCCGCCGCCCGCTGTCATCGAGATGGCGACGAACAGGCCCGTGACGATGGTGCCGATCAGGACGCCACCCAGTGCCTTCGGGCCCAGGATCAGGCCGACCAGGATCGGCACGACCACGGGCAGCAGGGACGGGATGATCATTTCCTTGATTGCCGACTTGGTCAGCATGTCCACTGCGCGGTCGTACTTGGGCTTGCCGGTGCCTTCCATGATGCCCTTGATCTCGCGGAACTGGCGGCGGACCTCCTCGACCACCGCGCCAGCGGCGCGGCCGACCGCTTCCATCGCCATCGCCCCGAACAGGTACGGAATCAGGCCGCCGATCAGGAGGCCGATGATCACCATGTGGTCGGACAGGTCGAAGGCGAATGGCTGGTAGGTGACGCCGCTCGCCACGGCTACGGCCTTGCCGGCCGCGTCGAGGTTGTGCGTGTAATCGGCAAACAGCACCAGCGCCGCGAGGGCCGCGGAGCCGATGGCGTAGCCCTTGGTCACCGCCTTCGTGGTATTGCCCACCGCATCCAGCGGATCGGTGACGCCGCGCACCTCGTCCGGCAGCTCGGCCATCTCGGCGATGCCGCCGGCGTTGTCGGTGATGGGGCCGTAAGCGTCCAGCGCCACGATCATGCCGGTCATCGACAGCATCGCGGTGACGGCGATGGCGATACCGTACAGGCCGCCGAAATGGTAAGCGGTCCAGATCGCCGCGCAGATTGCCAGCACCGGCCACGCCGTGGCCTTCATCGAGACGCCGAGGCCGGCGATGATGTTGGTCCCATGGCCGGTTGTGGAGGCCTTGGCGATGTGCTGCACCGGCTTGTAATCGGTGCCGGTGTAGTACTCGGTGATCCACACGATCAGGCCGGTCAGGATCAGTCCGCACAACGAGCAGTAGAACAGCGCGTTGCCGGAGATCGTGGCACCGTCGTCGCCGGTCAGTCCGCCCGGGAACATCGAGTGGGTGATGAACCAGAACGCGATGGCCGCCAGCACCGCCGAGACGATCACGCCCTTGTACAGGGCGCCCATGATCGAGCCGCCCTGTTTCACCCGCACGAAGAAGGTGCCGATGATCGAGGCGATGATCGAGGCCGCGCCGAGGACCAGCGGGTACAGCACAGCGTCCGGATTGGCGGCGAACGCCAGCCCGCCCAGAAGCATGGTGGCGACCACCGTCACCGCGTAGGTCTCGAACAGGTCGGCGGCCATGCCGGCGCAGTCGCCCACGTTGTCGCCGACGTTGTCGGCGATCACCGCCGGGTTGCGCGGGTCGTCTTCCGGAATGCCAGCCTCGACCTTGCCCACGAGGTCCGCGCCGACATCGGCGCCTTTGGTGAAGATGCCGCCGCCCAGGCGCGCGAAGATGGAGATCAGCGAAGAACCGAAGGCCAGGCCGACCAGCGCGTGCAGCGCCGCCTCGCCGGTGTAGCCGAAGTGCGGCAGGATTATGAAATAGCCGGTGACCCCCAGCAGCGCCAGGCCCACCACCAGCATGCCGGTGATGGCGCCGCCGCGAAACGCCACGTTCATGGCCGGGCCGATGCCGTGGCGCGCCGCCTCCGCAGTGCGCACGTTGGCGCGCACCGAGACGTTCATGCCGATGTAGCCGGTGGCGCCGGACAGGATCGCGCCGATCGCGAACCCGATCGCGGTGGCCCAGTTGAGGAAGAAGCCGACCAACAGGAACAGCACGACGCCGGCGATGGCGATGGTGCCGTACTGGCGGTTCAGATAGGCGCGTGCGCCTTCCTGGATGGCGCCCGCGATTTCGCGCATGCGCTCGTTGCCGGCCGACTGCTTCATGATCCAGCCGGTCGAGACGACACCGTAGAGAATTGCGATGATCGCGCAACCCAGCGCGACCCATATGCCGTACTGCTGCAGCATCGGAAAAACCCCTTTCAGCGGAACCCGCAACGGGCAATCCCCTCAGTATAGCTGCGGCATGCCGCGGGACCAGCCTCCAGGGGCATGGCGTGCCGCGGCAGTCCTAGAATGCCTGTTCGCCTTGTCCGAGGCACTCGAGGAAGCCTGCATGAACGCCCATCGCTTTGCCGCGCGCCGCGCCGCCTTCCGCAAGCTGCATGAAACAGGCTGCTTCCTGATCCCGAACCCGTGGGACGCGGGTTCCGCGCACGCGCTGGAAAGGCTCGGGTTCCGGGCGCTGGCGACCACCAGTTCGGGTTACGCCTGGTCGCAAGCCAGGGCGGACCATGCGCCGGACGTGGAGCGTGTGCTGGCGCATTGCCACGAGATCGTGGAGGCCACCGGGCTTCCGGTCAATGCGGATTTCGAGGACGGCCATGCGCGCGACCTCGATGGCTTGGGGGAAAACGTGCGCCGCTGCATCGAGACCGGCATCGCCGGCTTGTCGATCGAGGATTCGACCGGCGACGCCGCGCAGCCGCTGTACGATTTCGACGAGGCCGTCGCGCGGATGCGCGCCGCCCGCCAGGCCGTCGACGCCTCGGGCCAGGACGTGGTGCTGGTCGGCCGCGCCGAATGTTTTCTCGTCGGCCACGCGGATGCTTTGAACGAGTCGATCAAGCGTTTGCGCGCCTACGCCGAGGCCGGCGCCGACTGCTTGTACGCGCCGGGCATTGGCAAGCCGGAAGACATCCGTGCGATCGTCGAGGCTGTCGCGCCCAAACCCGTCAACGTGCTGGTGGGCCGTGCGGCACCGTACACGCTTGAAGATTTCGCGAAGCTTGGCGTGCGCCGCGTCAGCGTCGGTGGCGCGTTGGCCGGCGCCGCATGGGGCGGATTCCTGCGCGCCGCTCGTGGTCTGGCCGAAGGCCGCTTCGACGGCTTCGCGGACAATGCGACCCACGGCGAATTGGATGCCCTGTTTACGTCGTAGGTTGGGTTGAATCCGCGTTTTTCGCGGATGAAGCCCAACATGGTCGTTCGGCGTCGATGGGCTCGGCCGGATGAAACACCCCAAGTTGGGTTCAATCCGCGCTTGTCGAGGATGAAGCCCAATGTGCTGCGACTCGGCGCTGTTGGGCTCCGCGAGAAGCCGCCCAGCCCAACCTACAGTTCGAACGATCCCAACTTCTTCTTGACGGTGACGTTCTTCAGCGTGACGTATCCGGGAACTCCATCCTTGCCGTACGGCGGCGGCGCTTCGCCGCGGATCAGGGGCGAGAGGTATTTGCGCGCGGCGGCGGTGATGTGGAAACCGTCCTTCGCGATGAAGGAACGCGGCAGTTTCTTCTCGCGATTCGCAATCTGGTCGAGCTTCGCCGTGTCGATTTTCCAGCGATACGGTGCATCGGAAGTGCGCCGGATCACCGGCATCACCGCGTTCTCGCCGGCGAGCGCCAGTTCCACCGCCGCCGTGCCGACCGCGAGCGCCTGGTCGAGATCGGTCTTCGAGGCAATGTGCCGGGCGGAACGCTGCAGGTAGTCCGGCATCGCCCAATGGGTCTTGAGCTTCAACTTGCCGCGCACCATCCCGGCGAGTGCGGGCGCGACCCCGCCGAGTTGGGTGTGGCCGAAGGCGTCGGTCCCGGCGTGCGCGTCGGCGACGAACTTGCCGTCCGCGTACTTGATGCCTTCGCTCGCGGCGATCACGCAGCAACCCGCCCGGTCCACGGTTTCGCGCACCCGCGCGAGGAATTTTTCCTCGTCGAATTCCAGTTCGGGAAACAGGATGATGTGCGGCGCGTCGTCCGGCCTCGCGCCTGCAAGCCCAGCGGCGGCCGCGATCCAGCCGGCGTGCCGACCCATCACCTCCATCACGAACACCTTGGTCGAGGTGTCCATCATCGACATCACGTCCAGCGCGCATTCGCGCAAGGACACCGCGGTGTATTTCGCGACCGAGCCGAAGCCCGGACAGCAGTCGGTGACCGCGAGGTCGTTGTCGACCGTCTTGGGCACCCCGATGCAGCGGATGTCGTAGCCCGCCGCCTTGCCGAGCTTGGACAGCTTCAGTGCGGTGTCCGCCGAATCGTTGCCGCCGTTGTAGAGGAACCACCGGATGTCGTGCGCGCGGAACACATCGATCAGGCGTTCGTACTTCGCGCGGTCGTCTTCCAGCGATTTCAGTTTGACCCGGCACGAACCGAAGGCGCCGCCGGGCGTGTGTTTCAGCGCGGCGATCGCGGACGGCGATTCCTTCGATGTATCGATCAGGTCCTCGCGCAACGCGCCGAGGATGCCGTTGCGCGCGGCGTAGACCGCGACCTGGTGTTTGCGGCAGGCCTCGATCACCGCCGCGGCGGTCGCATTGATCACGGCGGTGACGCCGCCGGACTGCGCGTACAATAGCCTGCCTGTGGGTTTCGGGGTCGCGGTCATGCGGGTTTCCATTCCTGGCGCGGCGTTGACGGGGAAGCTGCGCAGCCGCTAGCGTAACTCCCAAAGCGGAATTTGTTAAAGAAGGCGCCGCCGCTCCGCGGGCCGACAGGCCGTCACGGCCTGCCGGGTGGGCAATGGATGGCCCGCCGCGGATCGAGCAGCGCTTGATCCGGCGCGCCGGGAAGGTGCGGGACAGCACTTTCCCGGCAGATAGCTAAGAGGAATCGCATGCGCATCGTATTGCTCGGCGCGCCCGGATCGGGCAAGGGTACCCAGGCCAAGCGGTTGAAGGTGGAACTCGGCGTTGCCCACATTTCGACGGGCGACCTGCTGCGTGCGGCGGTCAAGGCCGGAACACCGCTGGGCCTCAAGGCCAAGGCCGTGATGGAGTCGGGTCAACTGGTATCCGATGACATCGTCCTGGGCCTCCTGGAAGAGCGCCTCGCACAGCCCGACACCGAACCCGGGTTCATCCTGGACGGCTACCCGCGCAACCTCGCGCAAGCCGGCGCGCTCGACGCCTTGCTCGCGCGCCTCGGCCAGCCCCTCGACGCGGTGGTGAAGTTGAACGTGCCCGACGCCGACATCATCAAGCGCTGCGAGATCCGCTTCGAGCAGGAGCATCGCGCCGACGACAACCCGGAAACCGTCCGCAAGCGCCTCGCGGTGTACGCCGCGCAGACCGCGCCGGTGGCGGATTTCTATTCGGAGCGCGGGCTGCTGGCCCAGATCGATGGAGTGGGGGACATCGAGGTAATCGGCGAGCGGCTGCTCGCCGCGCTGCGCGCCCGCGCCAACGCGTGAACTTGCTCGGGGTTCTCGCCAGCGTCCGCGACTTGTGCCTGTTCCGGGGCGGCCCGGAGGAAATGCCGTACTCGCCGCGGCTGCTGGTCGGATTGCTGGTGGCGTGCGGCGTGGTCCAGGTGGTGTTCAACCTCCGCGATGGCGTCCAGCCGGCATTGGCCGCCGGGGCGGTCATCGGCAGCCTCGCGATCATCGTGACGGTATTCCTGTTGCTGCGTCGGCGCGGCAAGTCCGAGCGTTTCGTACAGACGACCACCGCCCTGGCGGTCGTGTACCTGCTTTACGACGTCGTCAGCAATTTGCTGACGCTGCTGCTGCCGATGGATGAGCTGCGGAAGCAATTGACGTCACAACCTCCCCATTTGCCGGCGCTGTCGGGTCCCCAGACCTTGGCGATGGTGGTGATCGCGGCATTGGGCATCTGGCAGTTGTGCCTCTGGGTCGGCATCCTGCGTCGTTCACTCGAAATCCCTGTCGCCGGCGGCGTGCTCGTGTTCCTGCTGCTGGTGTTCGTGAACCTGGTCGCCACGGCCGTGGCCGCCAGCGTGATCGGGCTGGCCTGAGGGTCGGACGAATCGGCATGCGCATACACATCCTCGGCATCTGCGGCACGTTCATGGGTGGCGTTGCGGCGCTGGCGCGCGAACTCGGCGTCGAGGTCGAGGGCTCCGACGCCAACGTGTACCCGCCGATGAGCGACCAGTTGCGCGCGCTCGGCATCACCCTGCGCGAGGGCTGGTCGGCGGAATACCTGAAGCCGGCGCCCGATCTCGTCGTCGTCGGCAATGCGTTGTCGCGCGGCAACCCGGCGGTCGAATACATGCTGGATGCAAGGCTTCCGTACGTATCCGGGCCGCAGTGGCTGGGCGAGCAGGTGTTGCGCGATCGCCAGGTGCTCGCGGTCGCGGGCACCCACGGCAAGACCACGACCACGAGCCTGCTCGCGCATTTGCTCGAGTCGGCCGGCGCAGCGCCGGGGTTCCTGGTCGGCGGGGTGCCGGGCAATTTCGGGGTGTCGGCCAGATTGCGCGGACCCGTACCCTCATCCGGCGCTGCGCGCAAAAGAAAAGGCGGCGTTTCCACGCCCCTTCTCCCGAAGGGAGAAGGAAATAACGCGTCGCCTGCGGCGACCCCATTCGTTCTGGAAGCCGACGAATACGACACCGCATTCTTCGACAAGCGCTCGAAGTTCGTGCATTACCACCCCGACGTCGCGATCCTCAACAACCTCGAATACGACCACGCCGACATCTTTCCGGACGTGGCCGCGATCCAGCGCCAGTTCCACCACCTCGTGCGCACCGTGCCGGGCAATGGGCGGCTGGTCGTCAACGCGGAGGATGCGCGACTGGCCGAGGTGCTGGCGATGGGCTGCTGGACACCGGTCGAAACCTTCGGGATCGATGCGGGCGACTGGCGGGCGCAGCTGGTCGAGCCGGATGGTTCTGCGTTCGCGGTGACCCGGCGGGGCCAGCCGGTAGGCGAGGTGCGCTGGAGCCTGCTGGGGCGCCACAACGTGATGAACGCACTGGCTGCGCTGGCAGCGGCGACGGCCGCGGGCATCGACCCGGCGGCCCTGCTGCCGGCGTTCGCCACCTTCGCGAGCGTGAAGCGGCGCATGGAATCGCTGGGCGACGTGAACGGGGTGCAGGTCTATGACGACTTCGCCCACCACCCGACAGCCATCGCGACCACGCTGGCGGGCCTGCGCGCGAGGGTCGGCAACGCGCGGATCGTGGCGGCGCTGGAGCCGCGTTCCAATTCGATGCGCCAGGGCGCCCATGTCGCGGCACTGGCCCCTTCGCTGGCCGACGCCGACCGGGTGCTGCTGCTGCAGCGGCCGGAACTTTCCTGGGACGCGGGGCGGGTCACGGCGTCGCTCGAGGGGCGGGGCCGTGCGGTGCGCTCGGTGGAAGAATTGGTGCAGGCGCTCGTGAGCGAGATCCGCCCTGGCGACCACGTCGTGTTCATGTCGAATGGCGGTTTCGAAAACGCGCCGCGCCGGTTTCTCGAGGCATTGCGCGGCGGCTAAACTCGAGCCGTGAAGCGCCACGAGATCCCGCTGTTCCCGCTGAACGCCGTGCTGTTCCCCGGCAGCACGCTGGGGCTACGGATCTTCGAATTGCGCTACATCGACATGGTGCGCGAGTGCGCGCGCAGCGGAGGCACCTTCGGCGTGTGCCTGATCATGGAGGGCCAGGAGGCCGGCGAGCCGGCGCTGCCCGCGGCGATCGGAACCCTCGCGCGCATCATCGATTTCGATACGCTGCCCGACGGCCTGCTCGGCATCAGCGTCACGGGCGGGGCGCGTTTCCGGGTCCAGAAGACCCGCATCCGCAGCAACGGACTGGTGATCGGCGAGGTGCGCCGCTGGCCGGACGAACCGCGTGTCCCGGTCCCGGTCGAATTTTCACTGTTGCCGACGATCCTGGAACGACTGGCCGAACAGGCGGGGCTGTCCTGGCGCAACGGCCCGCGCGAGCAGTACGACAACGCGAGCTGGGTGGGTTTCCGGCTTGCCGAGCTGCTGCCCCTGGGCGATGCCGAACGCCAGCACCTGCTGGAGATCACCGACCCGCTGGAACGGCTCGGGGAACTGCGGGACGCGATGCCGCGCTTCCAGAAGGCTTGAGTTTGCGATCGTGCATGATCGCTGCTTCGCCGGAGCCGGCGGCCACGGATGCTTCAGCAAGCAGCCATCCATGGCGGCGGGCCCCGGCCATGCTTGGCCAGTCGCTGGGCCGGGCACGCGATGCGCCCGCTCTCGCCCCGACTTTTCACGACAGCCTTCGAGTGCATCGTTGCTTTACACATATAGAGGTTTACTATATGTGGAAATCGCCCACGATAAGTCGGTCGCCGTCCGGCGATAGACCTCGAGGAGATACATCATGAAACCGCTCACGATTGCCTGTGCGCTGGCGCTGGGTTTGGGCGCGGCGCTCGCCGCGCCGCCCGTGTTCGCCCATCCCGCGGCGACCGCCGCATCCACGCCCGCCGCCCCCCAATTGCAGGCGACCATGCGCTCGCTGTTGCACGGCCACATCGTGGCCACCCGCGATTACGCGCTGGCGGTGCACGCCGGCAACCAGGCCAAGGCGCAGCAGGCGGCCGATGACGCCGTGGCCAACGCCAAACAGATCGCGGGCGCGGTCGCCAGCTTCTACGGCAAGCCGGCGGGGGACCAGTTCCTCAAGCTCCTGGCTGGACACTGGGGCGGCGTCAAGAATCTCACCGACTCGGTGCAGGCGGGCAACAAGGCGGGGGAGCAGCAGGCGATGCAGGACCTGGCGAGCAACGGCAGCGACATCGCGAAGTTCCTGGCCGGTGCCAATCCGAACCTTCCGGAGCAAACGGTGAATGGCCTCTGGATGATGCACGTCAGCGACCACAAGACCCAGATCGAGCAAATGATGGCCAATGCCCCCGAGGCCGAGCAAAGCCAGACCTGGGAGCACATGCAGAAGCACGCGGACACGATCGCCGATGCGCTGGCCGGTGCCATCGCCAAGCAGTTCCCCGACAAGGCACACTGACCGGATGCGACGCGCGGACGCCCTGCGGCAGCTCGGCACCACCCAGCAGAAGCTGCTGCGGCGGTTGCTGTTGGCGCCGCAGGGCGCGAACGTTGAAGAGTTGTGCAAGGCCCTCGGCGTGACCCACAACGCGGTCAGGCAGCACCTGTCCGCACTGATGGCCCAGGGCTTCGTGGCGCGCGGTGAGTCCTCCCCCAGCGGTGGGCGCCCGCGCGCCTGTTTCGTGCTGCTGCCGGCGGGACGCGAACTGTTCCCGCGCAACTATGCCTTGATCGCCGGCGGCGTCCTCGAGTACCTCTACTCGCACGCGGGCGCTCAGGCGGTGCAGGCCATGCTTTCGAGCATGGGTGCGAAGCTCGGCGAGGACGCGGCCGCGCGGGTCGCGACGGCTGGCAGCAATGACGACGCGGCCCGCCTGCTGGCCGAGCAACTCGACACGCTGGGCTACGAGGCGCAGGTCGCCGACGCCGACGGCCACATGGAGGTGGAGGCGTGGAACTGCGTGTTCCATTCGCTGGCCCGGACGCATCCCGACATCTGCAAGTTCGACCTCGCCTTCATGGGCGCCGCGACCGGGCGGCCGGTGCAGCGCACCCAATGCATGCTGCACGGTGCGCCGGCCTGCCGGTTCCGGCTCGGCGCTCCGCCAGGGAAAACCGGCGGGACGAACCACGATGCGGGCGCGGCAGGCGACACTGGATCTTCATGAAAACGACAGCGCCTGGTCGAGGTCGGTGATCAGGTCGCCGGCGTCTTCGAGCCCCACCGATATCCGCACCAGCGCAGGCGGCGCCTGGGTGTGCTCCCCCTCCGCCGATGCGCGGTGCTCGATCAGCGACTCGCAACCGCCGAGCGACGTCGCATTGGTGAAAATCCGCGTGTTGCGCGCGACGGCGACAGCCGCGTCGTAGCCGCCGCGCAATTCGATGCTCAGCATCGCGCCGAAATCCCGCATCTGCCGCGAGGCAATGGCGTGGCCCGGATGCTCAGGCAAGCCCGGATGGTTCACGCGTTCGATGGCGGGGTGACCTGCGAGAAATTCAGCGACCTTGCGCGCGTTCTCGCAGTGCCGCGCCATCCGGGCCGGCAGCGAGCGGCAGCCGCGCAGCGTCAGCCAGGCGCTGAACGGGGCGAGTATCGAGCCGGTCAGCACGCGCCGCTGCGCGATCCGCGCGGCGAAATCGCCATTGCGCGCGAATACCAGTGCGCCGCCCAGCACGTCGCTGTGGCCGCCGAAGTATTTGGTGGTCGAGTGCATCACGATGTCCGCGCCGAGCGCGAGCGGCCGTTGCAGCACCGGGGTTGCGAACGTGTTGTCGCAGGCGAAGCGCGCGCCGGCGGCGTGGGCGATCCGCGCGAGTTCGGCCAGGTCGCTGATCCGCATCCGCGGGTTCGACGGGGACTCGGCCCACAGCAGCGACGCTCCGTCGCCGCATGCCTGGGCTACCGCCTCGAGGTCGGTGGTGTCGATGGTCACCACCTCCACGCCGCGTTCCGGTAGGACCTCGCCGACATACCCGCGGGTTCCGACGTAACAGTCTTCGGGAACCACGACCCGCTCGCCGCGCTGCAAGGTGTCCAGGACGGCGGCCACCGCGGCCATGCCGGAGGCGAAGGCAAGCGCGCGCTCGCCGCCTTCCAGCGCGGCCAGCGCGGTTTCGAGGCGGTGCTGGGTCGGATTGTCCTGGCGCTGGTAGCTGTAGGCGTCGGTGCCGCGCGCCGGGTCATGCACGAACGTGGTCGAAAGCTGGATCGGCGGCGCGACCGCGCCCGTCGCGGCGTCGGGCTCCGCGCCCGCGTGCACCGCGAGCGTGTCGAACTTGGGGTCCATCGAATCGTCTCCTGACTTGCGGTACCGGCACAACGTGCCCACGATAACCGACGACGATGGCCTCGGAGGACAGGGCATGAAATACCTGCACAGCATGGTGCGCGTGCGCGACCTGGATGCGTCGCTCAGGTTCTACTGCGAGGGGCTGGGGCTGCGCGAGGCGCGGCGCAGGGACGTGCCCGAAGGCAGGTTCACGCTGGTATTCCTGTCGGGGCCCGACAGCCCCGATGCCGAAATCGAGCTGACCTGGAACTGGGATTCGCAGGAGGACTATGGCTCGGCCCGCAACTTCGGACACCTCGCCTTCCGCGTCGACGACATCTACGCGACCTGCGCGCACCTGCAGTCGATGGGCGTCGCGATCAACCGCCCGCCGCGCGACGGCCACATGGCATTCGTGCGCTCGCCCGACCTGATCTCGATCGAACTGCTGCAGGAAGGCGATCCGTTGCCGCCGTCGGAGCCTTGGGCCTCGATGCCCAACATCGGCACGTGGTAGGGCGGGCAAGGCCAGCCGTGGCGGTGGCTGCGGTCGAGGGTGCTGGCGAAGCGGCGGACTGAGTCCGCCCCAGGGATCCTCCTCGCCGCTACGCGCGCTCCGCTTCCGCGAACGCTACGCGCGCAGCCTCCAGCGTATGTGCGATGTCGTTATCGCCGTGCGCCGTCGACATGAACCCGGCCTCGAAGGGACTGGGCGCGAAATACACGCCCTGCTCGAGCATCACGTGGAAGAAACGCCGGAACGCCGCGATGTCGCAGGACGTGGCTTGCAGGAAGGTTTCCACCGGCCCCGCGCTGAAGAACAACCCGAACATCCCGCCCACCCGATTGACCGAAAATGGCACGCCGGCCTCATGGGCACAGGCCGCGAGCCCCTCGGTGAGCACACGGGTCTTGCGCTCCAGCTCGGCGTGGAAGCCGTCCCCGCGGACCAGGTCGAGCATTGCGAGCCCAGCGGCCATCGCGACGGGATTCCCGCTCAAAGTCCCGGCCTGGTAGACGGGCCCCGCCGGCGAAACCTGTTCCATCAGGTCCCGGCGCCCGCCATACGCGCCGACCGGCATCCCGCCGCCGATCACCTTGCCGAGGGTCGTGAGATCCGGCGTCACGCCGTACAGGGCTTGCGCCCCGCCGGCGGCAACCCGGAACCCCGTCATCACCTCGTCGAAGATCAGCAAGGCGCCGTCGCGGGTGCAAAGCTCGCGCAGCGTCTCGAGGAATCCCGACTGCGGCGGGATGCAATTCATGTTGCCCGCGACCGGTTCCACGATCACGCACGCAATGTGCTTGCCGGCTTCCTCGAACAGCGCGCGCGCCGCTCCGGCATCGTTGTAGGGCAGCGTGATCGTGAGGTCGGCCAACGCCTTCGGAACGCCCGGCGAGTCGGGAACGCCGAACGTCAGCGCTCCCGAGCCCGCCTTCACCAGAAACGAATCGCCGTGGCCGTGGTAGCAGCCTTCGAACTTCACGAACCGCGCGCGCCCGGTTGCTCCACGCGCGAGCCGCAGCGCCGACATCGTGGCCTCGGTACCCGAGTTCACGAACCGCAGCATCTCGAGCGAGGGAATCAGCTCCCGGATCGCCTCGGCCAGTTCGGCCTCCGCCGCACACGGGGTCCCGAACGAGAGGCCGTCGCGAACGGCTCGCTCCACGGCTTCGCGCACGCGCGGATGGTTGTGGCCGGCGATCATCGGTCCCCAGGAGCCGACATAGTCGATGTAGCGCTTGCCCTCGACATCCCACAGGTACGGGCCGTCCGCGCGGGCAGCAATGAACGGCTCGCCGCCGACCGATTTGAACGCACGCACCGGCGAATCGACGCCGCCGGGGAGGACCTGCCGGGCGCGCTGGAACAGTTCGTGGTTGCTGGCCATCAAAGGATTCGCCGCTGGTTGGTGGGAAAGCGAGGAAAAGCGTCCGACGCGGATCTACGCGGATGAAAGCTGGTCCGGACAGGCAAATCCGTTCCATCCGCGGTTATGCGCTTTGATCCGCGTCAAATAGCTCTGCGTAACGCCGTGCCGCGGCACGGACGTCGTTCGCACCGAACACGCCGGAGACCACCGCCAGGTAATCCGCGCCGGCAGAGATCAGCGGCCTGCCATTTTCGGCGGTAATGCCGCCGATCGCCACCAGCGGACGATCGAACTCGCGGGCCTTGCGCAGCAAGTCGGGCGTGGCGTGGCGCGCGCCGGGTTTGGTGATCGACGGGAAGAACGCGCCGAATGCCAGGTAATCGGCGCCCTCCGCGGCGGCATCGCGCGCGCGTTCGAGCGAGTCGTAGCAAGACATCCCGACGATCGCGCCGGTGCCGAGGGCGCCCCGCGCATCCGCGATGGTGCCATCGCCTTTGCCGAGGTGCACGCCCGAGCCGCCGCTAGAACGGGCGAGTTCGACGTCGTCGTTGACGATCAGCGGAACGCCGAAGGATGTGCAAAGATCCGCCAGCGCGCGCGCCTCGCGCAGCCGGCGGCCACCGTCGCGGGTTTTGTCGCGGTACTGCAGCATCGCCGCGCCGCCTTCGAGCGCCGCACGCGCGACCTGCAACAGGTCGTCGCGGGGGCCGTCGGTGATGGCGTAGAGCCCCGTCCCAGGCCTTGTGGAGGGGCCGCGGCTGCGAAAGTGCGATTCCTGTGGCATCGGCGGGCTGACTTGCGTCAAGGGTTCGCTTTCATGCAGGCGCGCAACTTGCGACAATAGGGCTTATCGTCCCTTGCGTCACCTCGATCCTGTCCATGAATGCTCCCGCCGCAACCGTCGTCGCCTATCGCAGGTTCATGTGCGTGGTGTGCGGTTTCATCTACGACGAAGAAGCCGGATTGCCGGAAGAAGGCATCGAGCCCGGCACCCGCTGGGAAGATATCCCGGACACGTGGACGTGCCCCGATTGCGGCGTCACCAAGGACGACTTCGAGATGATCGAAGTCGACTGACACGGGTCGCGCGTCGCGCCCCTCGGCGACGAAAATCACGGCACAGCTACGCCGCCTGATCACTACGCCCATTGCGGCGCCCGGCCCGGGCCGGTTCGCCACATGCCTGCCCCATTTGGGTCATCCCTCGTTCACGCGGGCGTGCTTGCATGGGAGCGTCATCTGGACAAGGAGAGCAGGGTGCGCGAATTCATTCCCTTCGACGATCGGTGGTATGACAGCGAGCCGCCGGGCCGGCTGGTGCCCCTGCCGATGAACTTCACGTGCGTGCACGGAGACGACGGGGTATTTCACTGGGTGCCGGAAGGAAGGCCCGAAAAGGTGATGGCGTCGCCCCTGCGGACGCCCAGCTTCGCGGCCACGCCGGCGTTGAGCTCCAGCACGTAACGAGCCGGCGCGATGCTCGGGTAGACCGGACACGGATCGGCTCGGCAAGGCGGAACGTCCTCCTGCACCGAGACCAGCCGCCGCGCATTGTCGAAGTACAGGATGTCCAGCGGGATCAGGGTGTTCTTCATCCAGAACGTGCGAGGCTCCGCGTCGGGAAAAACAAACAGCATGCCGTGATCGCCCGGCATCGAGGTGCGATCCATCAGCCCGTGCTCACGCTGGGCTGGCGTGTCGGCGATTTCCACGCTGAAGCGATGGCCGTTAAGCACCGCGGTGGGCGTGCCGGCAGGCGCGACGGGCGCCGGCGGCGCAGCGGCGCAAGCGGCACATGCCAGCGTCGCGGCAACGATGGGTATCGACAGCCAGGAAAGCGGGCGCATCGCGGGTGGCCTTGCAGGCGGAAAACCGCAGTGTAGCGCCGTTCGCGCAGCCTCACTTCCAAAGGCGAAACGATCCCGGTATCCTTGTCGGCCCGCGCAACGGAAATCGGTTGCGGGCGGGTTCCCCGGGCAGCAAGAACTTTCCCCAAAGTTGTTGACAGTCCGTGAAACCTGGCTACAATGGGCGGCTCGCGAGACGAAATGTCGCGCGACGCGAAACCGGAAGGTTTCGCACCGCAAAGTTCCTTGACAGTGTGCACAGGTGACTTGTGTGGGCGGCTTGCAGGTGGACGACAGTTCATCGATGCAAGACGTCCAAACCTTTGAACCTTAGTGATTCAGCGATGAATTGCAGTTCAGGTTTCGGACTC
>DASSNH010000043.1:0-2049 GCA_035701405.1 Rhodanobacteraceae bacterium | reverse complement strand
CCCCTCACACGCCACCGGGTCGGCGGCCGTTGGGCTTCTCCCGGACGAGTCCGGGATCAGCCCAACCTACATGGATTCCGAAGACAGCAGATTTACTCGCGCCATCCCTGCCGCGCGCTTCGGGTCGCCTGTGGCGTTCGCGTTTGCAGTCGCAGTCGGTTCCCGCGCCGGCAAACGGCGTGGCCGCGGAATGACGACGTAGAGAAAGAATGATGACGGATGAAGCCCACCCTACAGGATGATCGGCTGGTCCGGCAGCGCGTCGCGACGGCCCGGTCCCGGCGGCAGGTAGGTCTCGAGCAGCGCGTGTATCGCGGCGATTCCGAGCAGCGCGCCGTCTTCCCACTGCTCGCGGCGGAACTGCTCGCCCATCTGCGCGACGATCCTGGCCCACGATTCCCCGGGCACGCGCGCCGCCACGCCGCGATCGGGAACGATCTCGATCGTGTAATCGCCGAGCAGCACGTAGATCAGCACGCCGGTGCGGCGCTCGGTGTCCCACACCTTGAGGTCCGCGAACACGCCTTCGGCACGCGCCCGCACCCGCCGGCCGCCGATCAGGTAACGCGCCGGCAGCCGCGCCTCGACGGCGAAACAGATCTCGCCGTCGTGCCGCACCTCGCCGGCGGCGATCGCCTCCTGGATGCGTTCCATCGTCTGTGGCGGGAAGGCGCGGCTCGCGGGCGCGTGGAACCAGTGGCGCAACCAACGCAGCGGGTCCATCACCACGCCCCCGTTCGGGCCCCGAGGATCACGATCCAGACCACCAGCACGTTCAGCATCAGCAGGAACACCGCCGCGGAACCCATGTCCTTGGCGCGTCCCGCCAATTCGTGGCGCTCGGGCCACAACTTGTCGACCAGCGCCTCCAGCCCCGAGTTCAGCAATTCCGCCGCCAGCACCGGCAACAGCGAACCGGCCAGGAGTGCCTTTTCGATCGCGCCGTTGCCCAGCCACAGCCCGATCGGAAAAAGGATCACGAACAGGACCACTTCGAGGCGAAACGAAGCCTCGAGCTGCCAGCCCTGGCGAAGGCCCTTGATCGACCAGATCAGCGCCCGCCAGATCTGGCGCGGTCCACGGTTGACGTTGCTGGTCATCGAACCTCCCGGCGCCGGCCGCGGTCAGCGAATTCGTGCATCGCGCGGCCCCTTCACGAGTCGCGCTTGTGCGGCTCGCTGATGATCTTCTTGTTGCTGACCGCCACGCTACCGACCATCAACAGCCGCAGGTCGCGCACGACGTAGTCGGCCAACGCTTCGTCGGAAATGTCATCGCCGTCGATGTCCAGCCGGAAATCCCAACCCTTGAGGCCGCCGCCGTTGCTGAAGGCGACCTCGAAGTCGAACTGGACGCGCTTTTGCTCCACGGAATCGTGATCGGCTGCGAAGCCGCGTATGATGCCACGGCCGCCGCCGGACGTCCTGCCCCGCTACCCAGGAGCACGCAGCCCATGCCGCGCAAACTCACGCCGTGGTTGTTGCTGATTCCGTTCATCGCGCTGTTGTGCGTGCCGCTTTACAACCGCATGCAGCCGACGATCGCGGGATTCCCGTTTTTCTATGTCTGGCAATTCGCGTGGGTCGTGCTCGCCGCGCTGCTGACGTGGATCGTGCATCGCGGGTGGCGCGCATGAGCGGCGTCCGCTTCGACGCCACCGCGCTCGGTGTGTTCGCGTTCTTCTTCGTGCTGGTCACGGTTCTCGGTTTCTTCGCAGCCCGCTGGCGGCGTGGCGATCTCTCGCAGTTGCACGAGTGGGGCCTCGGCGGACGCCGCTTCGGCGCATTCGTCACCTGGTTCCTGCTGGGCGGCGACCTTTATACCGCCTACACGTTGATCGCGGTGCCCGCGCTGGTGTACGCGGTCGGCGCCTATGGCTTCTTCGCGATGCCGTATACCGTCTTCGTATATCCGATCGTGTTCCTGACCATGCCGCGCCTGTGGAACGCATGCCGAAAGCACGGCTGGATCACCTCGGCCGATTTCGTCGAAGGCCGTTATGGCAGCCGCGGACTGGCGCTGGCGGTCGCGGTTACCGGCGTGCTCGCG
>DASSNH010000042.1:0-3974 GCA_035701405.1 Rhodanobacteraceae bacterium | reverse complement strand
GCAACCTGGTCGGCGATCTCGTCGGCACGGCACAAGCGGGCGAGATTCACCTCGCCCGGCGCGATCCGCACCACCTGGGTGATTTCGGCGATCCCGTCGCCCTCGGGTGCGCCGAACGACAGCACGATCGAAGTCGGCGTGGACAGCACGTCGCAGGCGAGGCCCAGTTGCTGCGTGACGTTGCCGATGGCCTGTTCCAGGCGTGGCGCCGCCGCGCCGTACTGGTGCAGCCGGCGCGCAAGTTCGACAACGAAACCGATCCGCGCGCGGCGCTGTTCGTCGAAAACCAGCGTGCCGCCCGATTCCCCGCCACCGGCCGATCGTGCTTCCATCATCGTTGCATCCCCGCCCGCGGGCGCAGCCGGCGTACGCAATGGCCGCCATGCACTGCAGCGATCCGCTCCGTCAAGTGTTGCGCCGGCGTGCGCCCCGCCTGCCATGGAAACCGGCGCGCCGCACGCTCGCCGTGCGATCCGGAAAATCCCGGCGCAGTATAGCCAGCCGCGCCCGGCGCCCGCCCGTCGAAATCAGCTTCGGTGATCGGGCAGCGACACCGCCACCCGCAGGCCGCCGCCCTCGCGGTTGGCAAGCACGATCCGGCCACCGTGCGCCTCGACGATCTCGCGCGCCAGCGCCAATCCGAGCCCGGTGCCCGAGCGCTTCGTCGAATAGAACGGCAGCAGCGCCTGCGCGAGCACGGTATCGCTCATGCCCGGGCCGCGATCGGCAACCTCGATCCGCCAGTGGTGCATCACGTGCTGGATCGCGAGGGTCACCTCGTCGGCCCCGCTGCCCGATTCGTGGGCGTTCTTGATCAGGTTGATCAGGACCTGCTCGATCTGCGCCGCATCGAATTGCCCGGGATCCGGCGGTGGCTCGCCAAGCAGTCGGAACTCGCAGTGCATCCGCAGCGCGTCGAGGAACGCGTCCCACGCGATCGGTGCCGGGTTCGGTTGCGGCAACTTGGCGAAACTCGCATAGCCCGCGGTGAACGAATGCAGGTGCCGCACGCGTTCGCCGATGCCTTCGAACACCCGCGGGAGCTGGGCGAGATCGCTGCGGCGCGCCAGCACCGCGCCCGAATGTGCCAGCGAGGAAATCGGCGCAAGCGAGTTGTTGAGCTCGTGGCTGATCACCCGGATCACGCGCTTCCACACCGCGACTTCCTGGCGCGACAGTTCGCGGGTCATCCGCTGGACCAGGTACAGGCGGTGCGCCCGCCCCTGCAGCCGGAAGTCGCGCCGGGACAGGTGGAAGTATTCCTCTTCGTTGCCCATCTCGACACCGAACAGGCTGTCCTCGCTGGCAGCCAGCGCCTGTCGCATCGGCTCCGGGCAGGCATCGAGCAATTCCTCGAATTCCATGCCGACCGGATTCTTGCCTTCGTTGAACAGATGCCGCGCAGACACGTTCGCATAGATGATGTGGTCGCGGGCGTCGGTCAGCACCAGCGCCGTCGGCGAGTGCTGCACCACCGTGTCCAGCAACAGTTCCCGCTGCACCAGGTCCTGGCGCTGCGCGCGCAACGCATGCCCCAGTTCGTTGTGGGCCTCGATCAACTGGCCGAGCTCGTCGCGGCGGCGGGTACGCAGCGAAATGCTGAAGTCACCGTCGCGATAGCTCGCGACGCTTCCCGACAACGCACGCAACAGGCGCCGCACCGGCTGCATCGCGGCATGCGCCCCCCAAAGGAGCGGCACGAGGCACGCGAGCACCGCGAGGATCGCGGCCAGCCACAGGCTTCCCGTCCAGGTCGCCAGCGCGGCCGACAAGAACGCCGCCGCCGCTGCGGCCGCGACCAGCATCAACGCGAGTTTGCCTTCGAGGGACGAGATGCGCATGGATTTCCGGTTCGAGGCTCGGGGTGCGGAAGTGCGAAAGCCTAACAACACTCGAAAAGCGCAGGTTGGGCTGATCCCGGGCCCCATCCGGGAGAAGCCCAACGATGGCGATGCGATCGTCTGGCGTTGTTGGGGTTCCTCCGGATGAATCCGGAGTCAACCCAACCTACATCTGGTGCCCCGGCATCACGCAAACGCGGCTTCTCACCCTTCGGTCGGAATCCCGTAGCGCTGCATGCGCCGGTATAGCGCCTGCCGTGATAGCCCGAGCGTTCGCGCCGCCTGGCTGATCACGCCGCCCGCTCGCTGCAGCGCCTGCTCGACGGCCTCCCGCGGAGGATCGTCGAGGCTTCGCGACACGATGGGTGCCGCCGCCGGGAGGCCGAGGTGCGCAACGCTGATCGCATCGCGGCCGCACAGCAACCTCGCGCGGTCGATGGTGTTCCGGAGTTCGCGCACGTTGCCCGGCCACGGGTACGCGACCAGGACTTCGCGGGCTTCGTCCGACAGAACCGCCGCGCCGTCGAGGAAAAACTCGGCCAGGGGCAGGATGTCGTCGGGCCGCTCGGCGAGCGGCGGCAAGGCGATCTCGATGGTGTTCATCCGGTAGTAGAGGTCCTCGCGGAACCTGCCGTCGCGGATCATGGCCGGAAGGTCGGCGTTGGTCGCGCTGACGACCCGCACCTTCACCTTGCGCGTGCGGGTGGACCCGAGGCGCTCGAACTCGCCCGATTCCAGCACGCGCAGCAGCTTCATCTGACCTGCAGCGGGCAAGTTGCCGATCTCGTCCAGGAACAGCGTCCCGCCGTCGGCCACCTCGAAGCGGCCCTCGCGTGCGCGGGTCGCGCCGGTGAAAGCGCCGGCCTCGGCACCGAACAGCTCGGCCTCGATCAGCTCGCTCGGGAGCGCGCCGCAATTCACGGTCACCAGCGGCTTGCCGCGAACCGCCGAATTGGCGTGCACGATCTCCGCGATGCGTTCCTTGCCGGCGCCGTTGGGCCCGGTGATCAAGACTGGCACGTCCGCGCGGGCGACCTGGCACGCCAGTTCCAGCACCCGCAGCATTTCGTCCGAGGCGAACACGATGCCGCACAGGTCGAAGTCGCGCTCGAGCGCCTCGCGACGGCGGCGGCGGGTCATGCGCGCCCGCTCGCTGGTGCGGGCGTTTTCGGAAAGCTCGAGCAGGTTCTCGACCGTCGCCAGCAACTTGGCGTCGTCCCAGGGCTTGGACATGTAATCGGCGGCGCCCGCCTTCACCAGGCTCACCGCGGTCTCAAGGTGCGACCAGCCGGTCAGGAGGATCACCGGCAGGTCGGCATGCCGCTCCCGGATCGCATGGAACAGCGCGACCCCCTCCTCGCCCGAGGTGGTGTCGGCGCTGAAGTTCATGTCGGCGATCACGAGGTCCACCCGCTCGCGCGCCAGCAACCCCAGTCCCTCCTGCGGCATTCCCGCGGCGAGCGGCCGGATGTCGTTGAGCGACAGCAGCAGCGACAGCGCGTCGCGCACCGCGGCCTGGTCGTCGATGATCAATACCGTGCGCATGGCTCTCCAGCAGATTGGACAACGCGCGAGGCTATCATGCTTTTCTTGTCCTGCCCCTTCGCGTGCAAAAGGGCGCGCTTGTCTTCCCCCTTTCCGAAGGAAGGGGGACCGAGGGGGATGGCTCTTGCTTCCGCCACGACATCCCCCCGATGCTTCGCATCCGCGCTACGCGCGCGTTCGCTTCGCTCCGCCCTTCGTTCCGAAGGGGGTATACATCACACACTGCGCGTCGCCACCACCGGTGGAACGCGCGAGGCCCGCAACGCGGGGGCCAGCACCGCGAGCTGGCCGAGCACCCACAGCACCACCGCGCCGACCGGCAGGTACCACAGCGGCAGGCGCGGCAATTCGTAGTGCTTCATCAACAACAGGTTCAGGCCGATCGCCAGCGCGACGCCTACCACCACGCCGAACGTGACGATCAGGAAATTCTCGGTCTGGAAATAGCGCAGGATGTCGCCGCGGGTCGCGCCGATTGCGCGGCGGATGCCGATGGTGCGGGTGCGCTGCTGCACCCAGAAACTCGCCAGTCCGGTGATGCCGAGCGCCGTGACGAACAACAGGCCCAGCGCCGCGGCCAGCAGCAGG
>DASSNH010000041.1:0-2301 GCA_035701405.1 Rhodanobacteraceae bacterium | reverse complement strand
CGCCTTGAGCTCCTGGAGGCAGACGATGTCCGGCGACTCTGCCTCGAGCCAGCGAAGCAGCAGGGGCAGCCTCGCGCGAATGCCATTGACGTTGTAGGTGGCGATCTTCATGGCTGTGGAGTGTCCTCGCTGATCCGATCCGGTTGGAAGTAGCGTTCCCGTCCCAGGCGCTCCGCTTGGCGTCGCAGCCCCAGCGCGGGTGGCCCCGGATGACAAAGTATTACCCGGCCGGCCGGATCGCGGGTGCGACGGGCTTGCGCATCCACGAGCGGTCCGGGATGAGGGCGCTGGCGTCGCGCTGATGCGAATTGATGAATGAAAGGGCGGCGAGCGTATCGGCCTCGCTCCGCGAGGGTTCGACCCGGATGCCGCACGACCATGGATGAGGGTTGGTCCGCGTCATCGACCAGGACGGCGCGATGACTGCTGCCGCGCCGGATTTCAGTGGTTCCGGGGCACGGTTTATCCTTTTTGAATCAGGCATTTCCCCCGCTCGGCGCCATGGGTCGTGCTTCACACGGAAGTCACGAACCGCGTGGTCTAGTGAGCCACCTCATCAACGTGCGAGGCGGGTTATGAAGCGACTGAAGCTGGCCTTCCGCAGAAACGGGGATCCAAACAGGCAGAAGGGCGCGATGGGTTACGTCCTCGCGTGGTTGCTCGGCATTCCCATCCCGATCCTGATCATCGTGGCGCTGCTGCGTAGCTGTGCGTGAGTACAACAAGGAGAAGCCGACATGGTCGCCGCAAGCAATGCAATCGTCCCGGGTGAACACCCGGTAATGGGGTGGGGCGCTGTCTGGGCCGGTTGGTTCCTGGCCACCGGTGTGGCAGCGTTGCTCTACGCGTTCGGACTGGCCGTGGGTTTTTCGGGCTTCAATCCTGGAAGTCCCGAGATCGTCGCAAAAGGCGTGTCCGGCGGAGCCATCGCCTGGATGATCCTCACCTGGGCCGCGTCCTTGTGGCTCGGCGGCATGTTCGCGACATGGTTCGACGGCCGCAACGACACCGAAATGGGCGTGATCCGTGGCCTGGCCGTGTGGGGCGTTTCTGTAACGGCCACGGTCCTGCTGATCGCCAGCGGCATGACGCACCTGACTTTCGCTGCCGCGGCCATACCCACCACCGAGGGTATTCCCACCGTCGTCGATCCCGCTGCCTTGGCGCAATACACCGGGCGAATCATGTGGACGGCGTTTGGTTGCGCGCTGGCTTCGCTGGTGACGGCGGCTTTCGGCGGCTGGATCGGCGCGCACCATGTGCACCGCGTGTATCACCTGCGCACCTACACGCCGCACCCCGCCGTTCGCCGGTAGCGCGGCCCTACGCGGGGCTCGCGTGTAGCGGCGTGGAAAGCCCCGCGGACACGCCGGCCTACGGCTGCGCGGGCTGGCGGTGAAGAAAGCCGGCCGCCAGGCGAGCGGTCCAGCGCACCCGTACCCGCCTGACGGACGAAACTCGGTGGCTGGGACAGCGATGTCCAGCACCCCGGCCGCCCCGTTTCACCCCTGGCGGGCGCGGAGTTCGTCTGCCGTGAAAATCGCCTCGGGCACGGCCTCGAGATGGGCGCGGCCAATGGGTTCGCCGTTGCCGTCGGAAAGGCCGTAGGTGTTCTCCCGGATTTTTTGCAAGGCGCGATCGATGGTCGCGATCCTGTCCAGATTGTGGGCGAGTAGCGCTTCGTCGTCGAATTCTCGTTCCAGGCGGTCACCGTCGTCGACGGAATCCCGGGGTTCCTCGCCTGCCGCAACCTGCAGCGTATGCTCATCCGCGCCGGCGGCATCGCCGCTGGCAATCAATTGGGTTCGCAGTTCGAGCAAACGTTTGCGCTGGCGGGCGATGAATGCATCGTCGAGACCGTGGGGTAACTGTGTCATGGCTGCTCCTTGCTGCGCAGGTTGAGTGGATCGGCCGCGTGCCGAGTCCTCACGGACGGACGCGGATGATCGTTTTCCCCTTGGTTCGCTCGGTCGTGTTGAAGGCAGCGACGGCGTCGTCGAGGTCCGACACCTTGCCGATGTTCGTGCGCAGGCGTCCGTCCCGCACCCGCTGGACGATTTCGGTCAATTGTGCGCGATCGGATTCCACGACGAAGTCGATCGCGAGGCCGTCGGCGGGCCGCGCCTCGGGCGGTCCGACGACGGTCACGAGCGTTCCTCCGGGTCGAACCAGGGCCGCGGAGCGCTTCTGGATGTCGCCGCCGATGACATCGAATACCAGGTCGACGCCGCCGACGTCTTCCAGTGCGTCGTTTTCGAGGTCGACGAACGCCTGCGCGCCGAAGTCGAGTACCTTCTGGCG
>DASSNH010000040.1:0-9172 GCA_035701405.1 Rhodanobacteraceae bacterium | reverse complement strand
GGCCGCTCAGGCCAATTCGATCTGTTCGTGCGGCCCCTTGGACGCGTTGGCAGCATGGATTGCGGCGGGCGTGGCGCCCGGTCTCGAGCGGGTCGTGGCAACCAGCTCGATGAGCGCGGAAAGCAAGCAGGCATCGCCCGTGCCGGCGGAGCGCGCGGTGTCGCGCCGCCTGCGTGACGGCGAAGCGTCGCTCGCGCAGGCGTGCGGGCAACGGGGGGTCGAGTGGACGATCCTGCGGCCGACGCTGATCTACGGTGCCGGGCGCGACCGAAGCCTGACGCCGCTGGCGCGACGTGCGATGCGGTGGCGGATGTTCGGATTGCCCGCGGGATCCGGGCTGCGCCAACCGGTCCATGCCGCCGATGTCGCGGTCGCGGTCCTGCGCGCACTCGATGGGGCTGCCGCGGGACGGGTAGTCCCGGTCGGTGGCGGGGAACGCCTCACCGCACTGGCGATGTTCGAACGGGTACGCGCGAGCCTGCCGGTGCGCACTTGCCCGGTGCGCATCCCGGCGTCGGCCGTGCGGCTGGGCGCGCGCCTGGTGCCGGCGCTGCGCGGGCCGTTGACCCGCCTGGAGCAGGACCTGGTCGCCGACAATGGCGATCTCGAACGCCTGCTCGCCGTGCACCCGCGTGGCTTCGCCCCGGACCGCGACTGCTGGAGCCATGTGCGCGGGTGACGGCGGTCCGTTGGCGACAAGCGATTTCCGACACGGATCAACGCGGATCGATGCGGATAAAAAGATTTTTGATCGACGGTCATCCGCGTTCATCCGCGTCAGATCTCTTTTCAGCATCACGAAAGCCTTGCAAGCGAGCATCATCCGACCGCCGCCGCGCCTCGACTACAATGCGCGCGGGGGAGAAGCCGACATGGACATGAACATCGCACCCGCGAGGATCAGGGAAATCGCTGCGGAATTCCGGCGGCAGAAGCCGTACGGCTACGCGACCGTCGGGGGCCTGTTCGACCGTTCGCTCATCGCCGGTGTCGCCAGGGAGGTCGACTCGCACCTCGACCGCTGCGCGCGGGAGCCTGAGATTTATGCTTCGCATCGCAAGTACCGGTTGTCCCGGCTCGAGGACATGCCGGAACAAACCCGCGACTTCATCGCGTACCTCAACTCCCCGGCATTCCTGTCCGTCCTTTCCGAAATCACCGGGATCGCGGACCTGCGCCCCGACCCGGAGCTGCGTGGTGGGGGGATACACGCGATCGGCCGGGGCGGTTTCCTCAAGGTCCATACCGACTTCAATTGGCATCGCGGACTCTCGATGCACCGCAGGTTGAACCTGCTCGTGTACCTCAACGAACACTGGCAACCGGACTGGCGGGGCGACCTCGAACTCTGGAGCGAGGACGCGAAGCGCAGGGTCTTCGCGCTGTCCCCCCAACTCGGAAACGCGCTGCTGTTCGAGACCAGCGACGTCTCCTACCACGGCCATCCGGATCCGCTCGCATGCCCCGAAGGCACGTTCCGGACATCGATCGCGCTTTACTACTACACCGCGACCCGGCCGGATGCGGGCGTCGTGTTCGGCAAGACCGAGATGACGAATTTCGTCGAGCGGCCTTCCGAAAAATTCGTGACGGACAAGTCGCGGCGGCTTCGGCACAAGCTGCAGCTCCGCGTGAAGAAGATCGCCCACTCGTTGAAACCGCGTCGCCATGCGTGAGCGCGGCATCTTGATGCGGCCGTGGACGTGGCGACCATGGCGCGCCGCGTCGTTGCCTCGTTCCCGATCCTTCTGCGCAGGCGCCGCCTGTTGCCGCGGCCTTGGTCGGGTGCGGTGTGTCTGAGGATCTGGACGTCCCGCCAGCGCGCGACCCTTCCGTTGCCGCGGTGCTGGTCAGCCATCACCCCGACCTCGCGCTGCTCCGGGCATCGCTGGACGCGCTCGCGGCGCAGGCCGGCTGGGTGGTGGTGGTGGACAACGCGAGTCCCGGGCCGGGCGTGCGCGCGATCTGCGCCGGGTATCGCAATGTCGAATTCGTGCCACTGCCGGAAAACCGCGGCCTCGCCGCGGCGTTGAACGAAGGCGTCGCGCACGCCCGGGCGCGGCCACGGGTTTCGCACGTGCTGCTGATGGACCAGGACAGCGTCCCGGAAACCGGCATGGTGGACGCGCTGAAGCGCGTCATGGATCGGCTCACCGAAACCCGCAAGGTGGCGGCTGTCGGTCCCCGCTTCCGCGATCCGCGCGAGGCTTCGGACGCGCCATTCGTGCGCATCCGCTTTCCCGTCAACCGCCAACTGCTCTGCGACGGCGACCGCGCCGAGGTCGCCTGCGACTTCCTGATCACCTCCGGGTCGCTGATCCCGCTGGCGGTGCTGGACGCGGTCGGCGGGATGGAGGAAGGATTGTTCATCGACAACGTCGATCTGGAATGGTGCTTTCGTGCGACGGACCGCGGCTATGCGCTGTTCGGGGTGTGCGACGCGCGGATGCTCCACCACCACGGAGCCGAGCGGCAGCGCGTGCCCGGCCTGCCGCGCGGCATCGTCGTGCACACGCCGCAACGACTGTTCTACATGATGCGCAACCGCGTGCTGTTGTACCGGCGCACCTACACGCCGGCGCGCTGGGTCGCCCAGGACCTGCCGCGGATGGTCGTCAAGTTGTTGTTGTTCTCGCTGCTGGTGCGGCCGCGGCGCGCGAACCTGCGCTGGATGCTGCGCGGACTGCGCGCCGGCCTGCGCGGACAAACGGGAGCCCTTCGCGACGCCGATCCGGATCGCGCCGCGTAGGCCGGACACCGTCTGCCGAAGTCGGCGCGCATGGGATTGGCGGATCGATTACCCATGCAGCACGCGCTGCACGTGCCGCTGCAGCGCCGGGAGCGCGTCGGTTTCGAACCAGGGGTGCCGCTGGAACCACGCCGTGTTGCGCGGGCTCGGGTGCGGCAGCGGCAGCATCTCCGTGTCGAGGTACTCGCGCCACGCCGCGCAGGTTTCCGTCAGGGTCGCCTTGCGCCGGTTGCCCAGCATCCCGCGGATCGCGTGGCCGCCGATCGCCAGCGTCAAGCGGATGTTGGTCAGTCGCGGCAGCAATTGGGGATGCCACAGCGGCGCGCATTCCGGGCGCGGTGGCAGGTCGCCCGAGGGCCCCTTGCCCGGATAGCAGAAACCCATCGGCACGATCGCGACCCGACGTGGATCGTAGAACGTGTCGGCGTCGATGCCGAGCCAGCCGCGCAGCTTCTCGCCGCTCTTGTCGTTGAACGGGATACCGGTGTCGTGGACCTTGCGCCCTGGTGCCTGGCTCACGATCAGGAGGCGTGCTTCGGGGTGCGCCTGCAGCACTGGCCGGCAGCCGTGTGGCAACTGGCGCTCGCACGCCCGGCACGCGCGGATGCGGGCCATCAGGGCGTCGAAGTCGCCCTCGGGACCAGGTACCGGGGACCGGGGACCGGGGAGAACTGCAGCTCGCGAAACCCGCCCCAAAGTGACCACACTCATGGGCTGCTCGATCCGAGCACCACCGTACCGGGTCCTTGGGGCTCCGGCGCCGACGCTCGGCCCCGGAGATCCGGATGGTCCGGTCCCGGGTCCCCGGTCCCCTGTCCCGCTTCCGCCGGCAGCAACTTCCCCGGGTTCAGGATGTGCTCCGGATCGAACAGATTCTTCAGTCCGCGCATCATCGACAGTGCGCCCGCGCCCACCGCCTGGGGCATGAAATCGCGCTTGGCGATGCCGATGCCGTGTTCGCCGGAAAGCGTTCCGTCGAGTTCGATCACCTTCCCGAACACCAACGGCAACGCCTTTTCCGCGCGGGCACGTTCCCGCGGGTCGCGCGGCAGCAGGTTCACGTGCAGGTTGCCGTTGCCGGCGTGGCCGAAATTCACGATCGGGATCCGGAACTCGGCGGCGATCTCCCGGAGACGCGCGACCAGCTCGGGAATGCGGCTGACCGGCACCACCACGTCCTCGTTGATCTTGTCTTCGCTGATGCTGCGCAGCGCGGGCGAGAGTGCCTTGCGCGCAGCCCACAGCGTCGCCGCCTCGGCGTCATCGCCGGCGCTGCGCAGTTCGACCAGTCCTTCGCCGGAGGCCGCGTGCTCGATTGCCGCCTGCGCGGCGTCCAGGGCATCGGGCTCGCCGTCGACCTCGATCAAGAGCAGCGCGTTGGCTCCGGCCGGCGCCTTGGCGCCGCGCTCGCGCACGAGTTGCAATGCGGCCTCGTCCATGAATTCAAGTGCGCGCGGCGTCACCGGTTGCGCCATGATCCGTGCGACCGCGTCGGCGGCTGCCTGGATGCCGTCGTAGGCCGCGCGCAGCGTGCGCACCGCGGTGGGCTTGGGTGTCAGCTTCAGCGTCGCTTCGGTGATCAGCGCAAGCGTGCCTTCCGAGCCGACGATGATGCGCGTGAGGTCGTATCCGGTCGCGCCCTTGGTGGTGTGCGTGCCGCTGCGGAATGAGGTGCCGTTGCCGGCCACCGCGCGCAGCCCGAGGATGTTGTCGCGGCTGGCGCCGTACTTCACGGTGTGTGGACCACCCGCGTTGCAGGCGAGGTTGCCGCCGATGGTGCAATACGGCGCAGAGGTGGGGTCGGGCGGCCAGAACAAGCCGTGCGCGGCGAGCGCAGTCTGCAGGTCGGCGTTCAGCACGCCGGGTTCGACCACCGCGAGGCGGTCGCCCGGCTCGATCCGCACGATCCGGTTCATGCGCTCGAAGCTCGCGACGATACCGCCCGCGATCGGCACCGTGGCGCCGGTGGTGTTGGTGCCGCGGCCCCGGGCAGTCAGCGGCATGCGGTGCCGCCGGCAGGCGACGACCAGCGCGGCGACCTGGTCATGGCTTGCCGGGAAC
Source organism: Rhodanobacteraceae bacterium (assembly GCA_035701405.1). Lineage (GTDB taxonomy): Bacteria > Pseudomonadota > Gammaproteobacteria > Xanthomonadales > Rhodanobacteraceae > 66-474. Next base: position 4,362 of record DASSNH010000040.1, on the reverse strand, counting down.
ACAACCGCGTCGGGCAGTGCCTCGCGCCGCGAATTGTCGTAGCCGTAGGCGGCGCGGGTTCCCTCGTCCAGGGCCAGCGCATCGGCGGGAAAAATCTCGCGGATCTCATCGACGAAAGCGGCGGGCAGGCTCATGTCTTCGCGATCATCGCTGATCGCTGCTTCGTTGCGACTGTTTGCAACCCTTGCATATGCACACCATAGACTCCGGAACGGCCGTCCATGGCCTGACCTTTCACGACAGCCGCTTCGTCCCCCACACCGGCCTGTTCTGCTTTTCGTCAGTCCGTATATTCGAAGACCTGTACGACCTTGTCGACTCCCGCGACGTTGCGCGCGACATCCACCACCGCGTCGGCTTCCTGGTGGCTGACCAGCCCCATCAGGTACACGTTCCCGTGCGCGGTGCTGATCTTGACCCGGCCGGGATCGAATCCCGGCAGGTCGACGTGCAGCAGCGCGGTCTTGACGCGCGCCGTCAGCGAGGCGTCGAGCGCCGAACGGCCCACCGATTGCAGCGGCATCACATCGACGAGGTTGACCACGCGCCGCACGCCTTCGTAACCGCTGACGTCGGCCTCGGCACGCTGCTTGATCTCTTCGGTGCCGGCTTCCCCGATCAGGAGCAGCACGCCGTTGTAGACATTGGTGCCGATATGCGCGCGTCCGTCCAGTTCGCGATCGTTGTCCAGCGCGCGCTGCGCGGTGATCTGCACGTTGCGGTCGTTGATTACCCGGTTGAAGCCGCGGCGGGGGGTGAACACGCTGCATGCGGACACCAGGCAAACGAGTGCGAGGGCGGTGGTCAGGAGAATCGTCTTGCGCATTTCTTTCTTCCAGTCAGCAGATTTCGAACGCGGCACGGTGCCAGGCGTGGCTGGGCGCATCCGCGTGGCCGTCGAACGCTACCACATCGAACCGGCAGGGCATCGCGGCAAGCCGCGGGTGCGCCTGCAGGAAACCCTGCGCCGCGCGCGTGAGCTTGCCGCGCTTGGCCGGGCCGACCGACGCCGCTCCGCCGCCGAAGCGCGCATGTTGCCGGTAGCGGACTTCGACGAAAACGAGCGTGTCGCCATCGCGCATCACCAGGTCCAGTTCGCCGAAGCGGGTTCGCCAATTGCGTTCGACCAGTTCCAGGCCCGCGCGTTCCAGGGCATCCAGCGCGCGTTGCTCGAAACGCGCCCCGACACCGCCCGGTGTCATGGTTCCGTCGGGATGTCGGGCGCGGCGGGTTGCGCTTCGAGTCCGGCGGCGATGGGCCGCGCAATGCCGTCCTGGAACTGGACCCAGATCGGCGTGCGCTGCACGTGGCCGAAGGTATCCATCGTCAGCTGGCCGGTCGCGCCCGCCACGTAACTGCCGGGATGGGTACGCAGCCAGCCCAGGTACGGCAACAGCGCGTAGGCATCCATCCCGAATCCGAACAGCCGCGCGGCCGGGCCACCGGCGGTCGTCAGCAGCGAAGCCAGCATGGCGTGGTCGGGCAGGCCGGCTTGGGCATCGAACAGCCAGGGTTCATCGCAGAACTGCACGCCGTCGAGGTCGACGTTCGCGGTCGCATCCTCGGTGCCGTCGTACGCCATCGATGTCGCGAAGACCGGCAGCGTCGAGCGTGCAAGCCGCAGTTGCGGCAGCAGCAGGCGCGCCTGCTCGGGCCGCAGCAAGACCACGATGCCGGTTTCGGATCCCGATCCCGCGAGCGCGGCCTCGATCTGGTCGGCAAAGTCCACGTCGCCCGGTTGCAGGACGATCGCGTTCGCGATCACGCCCCCGAGGCTTTCGAACTGGGTCTTGAAGGCATCGAAGGTGCGCGAAGCGGTGTCGTCGATGCCACGGAACACGATCGACGCGTGCAGTCCCAGGGTGATCATGCGCGCGGCCAGTTGCGCGCCATCCGCTTCCGGCAGCAGCGAGAATTCGATGCTGCGGGCCGGCGTGGGGACATCGCCTTGGGCGTGGTTCAACGCCAGTACCGGTACCGGCAGCGCGCCTTGGGCGAATACCGCGGCGACCGCGCTGCGCGCGAGCGGGCCGACCACGAGTTCGGCGCCGTCGGCGACGGCCTGCTGATATGCGGTCGCGGCGCCGTCGGCCGTTCCACCCGTGTCGTAGACCTTCACCACCGGCCGCTGTTCACGCGTGACCGGGGTGTCGAAATAGGCGGTGAAAAATCCGTCGCGCACCGCCGCTCCGGCCGTCGCCACCCGACCCGTCGCGGGCAACAGCAGCGCCACCGTCGAGGGCATCGAGTAGCCCTGCGGCGGCATCGAGGTCGCCGTCAATGTTCCGACCGGCTGGTTCGGTTGCGGCAGGGCGCGTGGCATCGCCTTGCCGGATTGCCGAAGCGCCTGTCCCACGAACGGCTTCAACGGATCACTGTCCGCGAGCGACGCATACAGCGGCGTCAACCGGTCGCTGCCCATGCCCGCCAGGATCGAGACGACCTGCTGGTGGTTGCCGGCCTGCGCCGCGGGCGGCAGCGAGGCGTTGCGCTGCACCAGCGCGCGCGCCGCGCCGAGGCGGTCGCCGGTGGCGAGATGGGCGCGGACCTGGACGTCGAGCGCATGCTGCTCGATTTCCGGGGGAAGGTCGGCGGGCAGGCTCGCCAGTTGCTTCAGTGCGGTATCGGGGTGGCCGCCTTGCAGCGCAACCTCCGCGGAGAGCACGCGATAGCGGGCGTCGTCGGCGGGCGAGAGGCCGTGGGGATCGATCCGTCGCAGCAGGGCCGCCGTCTGCCCGATTTGCCCGAGCGAACGGTAGCTCGCGGCTGCGGCGAGCGTCGCGCGGTCGCGGATCGTGGGATCGCTGTTGGCGGCCGCGAGGAAGGCGCGGGCCGCGTCCTGGAAATTGCCGGATCGATACAGTTCCTGCGCATGCGTGTACTCCGCCTGCGCCTGCGGACTGGCGGCCGGTGCGGATGGACCGACCGTGGCGCAGCCCCCGGTCAGCAAAAGTGCCGCGACGAGCAGGACGGCGTACGCGAAGTGGTCGATCCTGTGCATCTGGTTCCCTGCGCCCTCGGCGCGCCGGCTTCTGAAAAGAACACGTTTCGGCGATGATAACGGATCGTGCGGGAATCCCAGGACTGCATCATGAACGCGAACAGGGCGGGAACCCTGTGGGTCGTCGCCACGCCGATCGGCAACCTCGGCGATCTGTCCGACCGTGCGCGCGAGGTCTTGCGAAGCGTCGCCGTGGTCGCCGCGGAAGACACGCGCCATACTCGCCCCTTGCTCAAGCACGCCGGGATTGCGACGCCGCTGGCGGCAGTGCACGAGCACAATGAACGCGCGGCCGTGCCTGCGTTGCTCGCGAGGCTGCAGGCCGGCGATGATGTGGCGCTGGTATCCGACGCCGGCACGCCGCTCATCAGTGATCCGGGCTTCCGCCTGGTGCGCGCGGCGCGCGGAATCGGTCTGCGGGTGTCACCCGTTCCCGGTGCCTGCGCCGCCATCGCAGCGCTTTCGGTGGCGGGACTCCCCAGCGATCGCTTCGTTTTCGTGGGCTTCCTGCCGTCGAAGCCCCCCGCGCGCCGCGCGCGGCTCCGCGAACTGGCCGGCGAAGTCCGCACGCTGGTGTTCTACGAGTCCTCGCATCGGATCGCCGAATGCTGTGCGGATCTCGCCGAGGCATTCGGCGCGGAACGCGAGGCGGCCCTGCTTCGCGAGATCACGAAGTTGCACGAGACCCATCTCGGGATGACGCTCGGCGAAATCGCCGCACGCGTCGCGGATGACCGCGAACAGCGGCTGGGCGAATTCGTATTGGTCGTCGCCGGGCGCGGCGAAGACGCCGAAGCGAAGCTCGCGGAAGGCCAGCGCGTTTACGCGCTGCTGCGAGCCGAACTGCCGCCTGCGCAGGCTGCCAAGCTTGCAGCTGCGATCAGTGGTGCGCCGCGCAAGGCGCTGTATGGAGATCGGGGACCTCGGACCGGGGCCCGGGAGCCGGGAGACGTGTAGCCGTTCCGTCCAAACGGCGTCGTCCGCCGCATGCCGACGATGCGGCGGGGAACAGCCGCGTGCCGCAGGTTTCAACCTCGCAGTCTTTCGTATCTCCGTGGCGGATCAAGACCCACTCCAGGTGGATCGCAATGGGCGGGTTCCAGCCGGTTGATCGGCGCTACGCTTTTCCGGTCCCCGTCCCCGGTCCCGGTATAATCGTCCGCGGAGTCGGCCGGACAGTCGCGTCGTCCTTCGGGACGCCGAGGAAAGTCCGGGCTCCACAGGGCAAGGTGCCAGGTAACGCCTGGGCGGCGCGAGCCGACGGAAAGTGCAACAGAGAGCAGACCGCCTAAGCCGAAAGGCCGGCAAGGGTGAAACGGTGGGGTAAGAGCCCACCGCGAGTCGGGCAACCGACCGGCACG